>CAYGIU010000056.1:0-5424 GCA_964350015.1 uncultured Gammaproteobacteria bacterium | reverse complement strand
GTAATTTTAACGGACCGCGTAAGCCTCGATATTAAAATTATGTCCGACGAAAAAAAATCAACTCGCGTTACATTAACGACCGGAAGCCTTGTTAGGGCATTGGTTGTTCTTGCCTGTATCTATTTCGCCTACCTCATTCAAGATATTTTGGCGATTATCTTCGTTTCGATTATCCTTTCAAGCTCAATGGAACCGGCGATTGAATGGATGGAAAAAAGAAAGATTCCGCGTACACTCGGTATCTCAATAATTTATGTTATCTTACTTGGTGTTATCGGTTCGACTGTTTATTTGATCATTCCTCCGATCGCCACGCAGTTCGGTCAATTAGCAAACGACTTCCCAATGTATGTTGAACGTTTGCAGGGACTCTTTTCGGGAGTCAAAGATTATACGGCTGCTCACGGCTGGCTTGATAATATTCAATCTTCATTCGGTTCAACAGCTAGCAATTTGCAGGCGGCCGCCGGAAGCTTGTTCACAACTATTGTCAGTTTCTTCGGTGGAATCTTTTCCTTTATTATTATTTTGGTTATTAGTTTTTACATGGCCTCTGAAAAGAACGCCATCAAGAATTTAGTTTGGTCATTGACTCCGGAAAACAAACAAAGCTATGCGATGGATTTATTCAACCGCATTCAAAAGAAAATTGGTTTGTGGATGCGCGGTCAATTAATTCTTTGTGTGGTTATTTTTGCATTAACATATATCGGTTTACTTATCTTAGGAGTTAAGTATGCATTAGTAATCGCTTTGATTGCCGGCTTTACCGAATTCATTCCATACCTTGGTCCGATTCTCGGTGCCGTACCGGCGGTCTTTCTCGCTTTTACGCAATCGCCAACCCTGGCTTTATTCGTTGCGATTCTCTACATCATTATTCAACAGCTTGAAAATAATTTCCTTGTTCCAAAGATAATGGAAAAAACTGCCGGTTTAAATCCGATTGTCAGCATCGTTGTTTTAATGGTTGGATTCTCGGTCGGGGGAGTAATGGGCGCTTTATTGTCTATTCCTTTAGCAACGGCGGCTACCGTAGTTGTTGAAGATCTTATTCATAAGAAGCAAAACGCCTCAAGTTCAAATAACTAGGAACTACTTAATATCAACAAAAACGCCTGAAAGGGCGTTTTTTGATAAGAAAAAGGCTTATATTAGCTCTATTGACAATATCTAGCTAAAATGCTATAATATAGGCAATTAAAGTTAATATAAATTAAAGTAGAAAGGGCTCGTCCTTTGAAAAAATTAATAGTTAGTATTTGCTTATTATTGGGTATTGTAAGTTGTTTTTCGCAACAGAACATTTCGGGTAAAGCTGAGCAAAAGATTAGTCATGCTGGTTTCAACGTGACACTATTTGAGGGTAAAGATTATGGAGTTATTGATAACAAAATATTCTTTATTTCAAAAAAACTTACGGGAGATCAAAAGATTAACTTCTTAACTGTGATTGATTACGCTCACGCACAAGATACTGATACAACACGCTCAAAGAAAAAGCATGGACGATACAGAATCCTTGAAACTCGTGATAACAGAGAAATTGTTATAGTTGAAGAAGTTGGCAATTACTTTGTTGGAAAAGTAAAAAATTCTTATGTAACACCGGCTTTTTATTTCAAGTCTGGTTATAGCTATTTTCCTATAATGTGTATTGGAAAAATTAATGAAAATGATCTTGTTGCTAATATTTTTGATGGAGAATTATTTTTAATAGCCAAGGAAACACCAAACCTAGGTTTAACACGAAGTGCTTATGATTTAATGACAATTGATTATACTCAGTTGGCCTTAGACGAAGCACAAAAAGAGATGAGAAGGCAATTATATAAAGAGCCGACTTGGTATGAAAAAGTAATAAAATTAATTTTCGGATAATCAAAAATATTAATTAAGGAGAATAAAAATTGAAAACAATAATATTTACTGTAATAGCTTTCGTTATCTTATGCACTGGTTCTATTGAAGTGTCTGAGAGAATGACAGAAGGAAGCTCGGCGGCCTTTCGTGAATTTGAAGAAGGGAAGCCGTATGTAATTTACTATGATCTTGAGAATACACTAGCGGTTCGTTTTTACAGTGAGCTAGCTGCTCGGTATCCGGATTCCTATAAAGGTATAATTTATACCGGGCCAATACTTGCTTGGTATGAGATGCCAAACTATTGGTGGAAGACAGCTTGGAATAAAGTTAAGGAACTTGCTCCGAAGGTTTTGCTAAGTAAAATTACAATATTAGTTTTGCTTGTAACCACTATGCTGCTTCGCTTAATAAGCCTTGCAATTCGAGCAAATATATTCACAAGAAAAGTAACATTAAAGGAGAACACATAATTGAAAAAAACATTGATAAGTATCTTTGTAATTTGTCTTTTGGTACTAAGTGCCAATGCAGGACAAAAGCATAAAAAACTTTCAGACAAAAAAACTGGCGAGTACGGAATTACAAAAGATGGTCAGATTTTTATGAGTGAAAAGTATTTTGAGCAGCAAAGCAAGAAATATAATGAAAAAAAGGATTTTCCTTTTATGATTTCAGTAGCACCGATTATGGGTGATGGATATCCTTCATTTGTGAATACTCAGCTTCCCGACTATCCGTCTCATTGGGCAAAACCAGGCCTTGATTCACTCGGCTCTGCTAGATTAAATAATAATAGCTTCAATATTATTGGTAGCGATTATTGGGTCATTGATAATTTTGACCGCAAACACAATCAGGCTGAAGCTTGGTATCCATGGTATGTTCATGCTTGGGGATTCTATTCCGAGCTATGGAGTACTGATGATCCGGGAAGTAAGATAATAGCAGTAATGTTTGCACTTATTTTTTTAGTGTTAATACTACTACTCAGCATGGGATTTTGGAATGCAACTCATCGTGGAAATGAAGATCGTACCTACGAAGATGTTGAAGACACAGAAGAAATACAGAAGGTACGTATAACATAAAAAGTTTAATTAAAGGAGAATAAAATTGAAAAGAATAATAACAGTATTTAGCTTCTTAACTCTGATTTGCTTGATATCATTGGCACAGCCCAGTGATGTTAACGGTCAGCAGAATGAAGAGAAAGACATTATTGAAATACCTCAGTATCAATATGATAATGAAGATATTGTGTCTGAGGTAGGAGCAGCATTCACTGCGGAAGAGGTAAGAAGAGGAAAGGCTTTAACTAAGCTTTCTACCTTTAATTACAACGGTAAAAAACTTACGCAAGGTATTGACTGGAGTCCGTTGAAGATGTTGGTTTACATTAACGGTATACCATATCAATTCGACCGCGACTTGCCAAAACATTATCAGAGTGAAGCAATACGTTCTTTGGATGAAAGCGTGTGGTACTTTTACGAAGATTTATACAGAGGTGACACAATAAGTGTAATCGTCGGTATAATTCTTTCGCTGATTCCTTTGGTTCTATTAACACTACTTTTTTATTTCACATATCTGTGGTATACAGGGATGAGTGTTGAAGAATTTACCTATAAGTTTAACCAAATTAAACCACAAGTAGATGAAGGTATAGCGCGAATTAAAGAAAATCTCGCTACTTAAGAATTTATTATTTGTACATTTTTAGAAAGCCACGGAAACACGTGGCTTTTTTATTTGTCTTAAGTATTGACTCAATTAAAAAAAGGTGTTATATTCCGTTATTAACCAGTTCTTTAAATTAAAATCTAATACTATTAATGAAACCAATTTCAAAGCTTTCTAGCCCTGAATTGAAACACGAAATAGAAAAGTTTTCGTGGCGATGTAATGATGAAATAAGAGCCAATATTATGAAGGCCATGGAATTGTCCGAAGAGTTTCATAAGGGACAAATGCGTCCGGACGGTCCTCACTTTAAACATGCATTGCGCGCTGCTGTACGCTGCATCCAATGGGGAGCTACTGATCCTGATGAAATCATTGCCGCGCTTTTGCACGACGTTCCCGAAGATCAATCAAAAAGAGTAGTTGCTTGTTTTGAATCTGTATATTCGTATGCTTTTTCAAAAAATGATTCAATCATTGCTCGCTCTCTAATAATATTCGGAGAAATGTTTAACCTGAAAGTAATGTTAAATTTAACATATCTTACTAATCCGGATATGAACGGCCTAGATAGTTTTACTCGTAATCTTATTTATACAACTCATGTTGAAGAGATTATTAAGTCGGGACAGTTCTGCTCTCGAATTAAACTAGCTGATTTTTTTGATAACGGCTTGAATCTTGCTTCAATAGAAGATGAGCGGATTCGAAAAAAACTTTGTGCAAAATACATTACAGTCTTTCCGATGTTTATTGAAGCGGTAAAGGAGAATAGAATCAACGTAAGCGGATCAAAAGTACAGGTATTACTTGAACTTGGAAATGCTTATGACTATGTACAAAAACAATTAAGTTAATAGAAATAATATCAATTAAAAAACCCGTCTTAGGAAAGGCGGGTTTTTAAATTTGTTTAGAGATTTCCGGAAGGAGGCTTTTAAGTTTTTCTTCTTCATCGGGACTAAAGCGCTGCAGAACAAAATTCTCTGTAGGAATTTGTTTTCGTTGTTCATTTGAGATGCCAATGCGAACGCGTTTGAAAGTTTTAGTTTTCAGATGATCCATAATCGATTGAACGCCGTTATGTCCGGCACTCCCCGAGTTTAGGGAAACTTTAAAGTCGCCGAAGTTTAAATCTAATTCATCATGAATAACCGTTAGAACTGGCGACAAGTCAGTTTCTTTTTTTATTCCGAATAAGGTGCTTGGAATAAGTTTGTAATACCGTAAAATTGCTGAAGCGCTTTGTCCGGAAAGATTCATAAAGGTTTGTGGTTTGACCAAAATAAAATCAGGTCCTTCAGCGAGCTCGGCTTTAAACTTTTTATTAAGTTTCCAGTTTAGATTATGTTCACGCGCCAATTCATCAACAGCGATAAAGCCGGCGTTATGTCGTGTTGTTTTAAATTTGTCGCCCGGATTACCGAGACCGATAATGATTTTCATACATTAACTATTATGTAAACCGTGAACATCGCGGCCTTTCTTAACCCACATTGAAATAGGCGTGCCGAGAAAGCCGAACTTAGCGCGTAATTGGTTTTCTAAAAATCTAAGGTAGGAATCGGCAATACTTTGACGAGGACCAATTTGAACCATAAAGCTCGGCGGATTAACACTCGCCTGTTTAAATTCATAAATACGAGGATATTTTGTCCCCTTACCTTTGGTTGGTTTGTGTTTTCGTACAGCCATACGCAAGAGTCGGTCAGTGGCCGAGTCAGGCAACATAATATATCGTTGTTCAGCAACATTTAAAATCAAATCAAGAAGTTGGTCGATACGAGCTTTGTTCTTAGCTGATAAAAATTGGATCGGGGCATAGGTAGCAAAAGGCAATTCTCCGTAAATATAATTTGTAAACTTTTTCGGGTC
>CAYGIU010000055.1:0-5515 GCA_964350015.1 uncultured Gammaproteobacteria bacterium | reverse complement strand
AAGTAAAAGAGCATTTACGAGCAACTCATCCGCGACTTGAAGGCGAGGAAGAAAAAACTTATGAACGAGCAGTCAATGCTCGAGTTTTTGATATACTTCGCGCTTTTCTACCTTCAGGAATCGCGACGCAACTAAGTTGGCATACAAATTTGCGCCAAGCCGCTGATCGTTTGGCATTATTGCGACATCATCCCCTTTCTGAAATAAAAAACATTGCCGAAGAAATTTTAACGAAACTTAAAGAAAAGTATCCTTCAAGCTTTAGTCATAAGCTTTATGATGCACAAGAAAACTATCGCACGCAAATCGGCAACGATTATTCATATTATCTTAATGCCAACTCCCCTGCTTTTGAATTTAAAACAAATATTAAATCAGAGGATTTAAAACCATTTGAAAAAATACTAAGCGAGCGTCCCATTAAAACCAATTTACCTTCTTTCTTAGATGAACTTGGCGGTTGTTGGTGCGATTATTTAATTGATTTTGGTTCATCACGCGACTTACAACGTCATCGCAACGGAGTTTTCCGCATGCCTCTCGCCACAACGAAATTCGGTTTTCACCAATGGTACTTGGACCAATTGCCAGCTGAACTTAAAATAGAAGCTGAAAAACTTATTGCTTTACAAACTGAAAGAATTGAAAAACTAAGTTGCGACGATGAAACAAAGCAATATTTTGTTTCACTCGGCTATTTAGTAAGTTGCCGAATGTACTTTAGTCTTCCCGGCTTAGTCTATATGGTTGAGTTACGTTCCGATACAACAGTTCATCCGACAATCAGGCCAATAATGGCAAAGATTCATCACGCGCTTAAAGAGCATTTCCCAGAGCTGACATTACACACAAATCTTAATGAAAGTGACTGGGATATTCGCCGCGGTAAACAAACAATTGAACAAAAATAATATGATTGTATTAGGATTAGTGGCGGAAATGGCTGGCGGGAAAACAACTGCTGCAAGCTATTTAACTGAGAAATATGGAGCGGCCAATTATGGCTTTGGAATTATTATGAGAGATTTGGCAAATCGATTGCACCTTGCCCCAACAAGAGAGAATCTCAGTTATCTATCGCAAGTTTTGCGTAAGCAATTCGGTCAAGATATTTTGGCCAATGCAATGGCCCAAGATATTAAAAATGATACAACTCATGAAATTATTGTTGTTGAAAGCATTAGACGAGAAGAAGATATAAAATTTTTAAAAGAGTTACCGGGATTTCATTTAGTAAGTATCACGGCAAATATGGAAACTCGCTACAAACGACTTTTAACAAGACGTGAAAAAGAAGACGACGCGACTAAAACTTACGATCAATTTGTTCTTGATCATCAGTTAGAAACTGAACTAAGCATTCTCCCTTTACTTGAAGGCGCCGAATTTAAGATTGATAATAGCGGAACACAGGAAGAGCTTTTCGCGCGTATTGATGAAATAATTTCTAAGCTAAAATCTTAATATGTTACGAGGAGCATTATTCGTCATTGACGGAACCGACGGTTCGGGCAAAAAAACTCAAACCGCTCTATTAACCGAACGTCTTAAGCAAGAAGGTCATGATGTTATGAGTATTAGCTTTCCGGCTTATGGCGAAGCTTCTGCGGCGATGGTTGAATCTTATTTAAACGGCGATTTTGGCAATAATGCCGAAGATATTAATCCCTTTGTCGCTTCTTCCTTTTACGCGGTAGACCGCTTTGCGCACAGTCATATTATTAAACAAGCGTTATCCGCCGGAAAAATCATTATTGCTGATCGTTACGTCGCTTCTAACCTAGCTCACCAAGGCGGAAAGTTTATCAATGCCGATGAACGTAAAGCTTTTATTGAATGGCAGTATGATTTTGAACATAATAAAGCACGATTACCGAAACCAACGTTAAATATTATTCTTCATGTTCCGACTGATGTCAGCATGAAACTTGTTACCGATCGCGGTAATAAAAAGGATTTGCATGAAAAAGATGAACATCACCTACGTCGTGCCGAAGAAACCTATCTTGAATTAGCCCAAACTATTCCCGATATTGAATTAATAGAATGCTGTGAGAACGGCGAAATATTAACGCGCGAAGCGATTCATGAACTTGTGTGGAAAAAAGTTCAAAGCAAGCTTTCGCTCTAACGAAATTTACAAATAAAAAACTCACTGCTTAATCACAGTGAGTGTTTTTAATTAATCTTTGTGTGAATTTATTTGTTAACTTTTATTTGATATTTCCATGATGTAATTTCATAAGCAATGGAACAAGACATTACCAACCAGATTAAGATCATGACCATTAAACCCGAAAAATCTATACCTGAAATAAATTTTATCTGCTCTGTTTGACCCAAAAAATCTTTCAAGCAAATTATTATTATTGCCGGAATAAGCGACAATAAATTAATCATGATTAAATAAAATGAAAAAATAACTACCGTTTTTGTCCCTGGCCTTGAGCGCGCGAGAACTGACGCTCGTCTCATTTCTCCATTAAGAACAAACAAAAGTATAATTCCAATTAGTATTTCCAAGATTGTTCTCCTCCAATTTAAAAGATCTAATTTTTTTATATATAAACATAAGTACTATAATCTGTCAATCCATTATAAGTCATTAATTCCTATTTATGCTAAAATATAGGCATGTACGATGTAATTATTGGCCTCGAAATCCACGCCGGCCTTAGAACTAAATCAAAGATGTTTTGTTCATGCGCTAACGAAACATCAGCTCCGGCCAACACCAATGTTTGCCCTATTTGCTTAGGACATCCCGGAGCTTTACCGACCGTAAATAAAGACGCTGTTGAATCAACGGTTCTTTTGGGTTTAGCGCTTGGTTCTTCAATCAATCAACATTCCAAGTTTGATCGAAAAAATTATTTTTACCCCGATCTTCCAAAGGGTTATCAAATTTCCCAATTCGACATCCCCTTTTGCGAAGGCGGACAGCTTGAAGTAAATAATCAAAAAATTGATATTACACGTATTCATTTAGAAGAAGATACTGGCCGCTTATCTCATCCGGAATTTAGCGATGAATCATTAGTTGATTTTAATAGAGCCGGAACACCGCTTATCGAAATGGTTACCGAGCCGGTAATTCGCGACGCCGCAACGGCCAAAGCCTTTGGTCAACGATATCAACAGGTTTTACGGTATTTGCATATTTCAAACGCCGACATGGAAAAAGGTGAAATGCGCTGCGAAGCAAACATTAGTTTACAAAAGAAAGGTACCTGGAAATATAAAGATGGATATATTATCCCAATTGGCAAAGCTAAGCTAAATCATAAAGTTGAATTAAAAAATATCAACTCGTTTCGCGCAATGGAAAAAGCAATTGAATTTGAGATTAAACGTCAAAGCGCATTAATTGATAAGGGAGAAACTATTCCGAGCGAAACAAGGGGCTGGAACGAAAATAAAGAAGAGACCGTTCGCCAAAGAGTAAAGGAAAGTTCTGCTGATTATCGCTACTTCCCTGATCCTGATTTACCACCAATCACTATTAGTAGCGCTTGGCTTAAAGAGATAAAATCTAAAATGGTTGAGTTGCCATCTAGCACTGAACAACGCTTACAAGATGAGTATGGGATTTCCGAATATGATGCAAAAATTTTAGCAGCTGATCATAAGCTAGCGAGCTACTGGGAAGCTGTTGTCTCTGAATTACGAGCCTTAGTAGAATCTAGAAAAGATAATTGGGAAAGACAGGATAAAACTTTAGCTAAATTAGCGGCAAACTGGACGATTAATGATCTACGGAAATATCGTAACGAACTAGTGCATTCAAAAACTAACATGACTCAAGAAAACTTGGCGGAAGTTATTTTGCTTTATCATTTAAGTGAAATTAACTCAAGCGCCGCTCAAAAAATTATTGAGTTCATGATTAAAACCGGCGGCGAACCTCTTGAAATTATTCGTAAATTAGGACTGACGCAAGTTGATGACGAAAAAACACTTATTGAGGCTATTAAGAAAATTATTAAGAATAAGCCTGATCAAGTAGCCGAATATAAAAAAGGCAAAACTACGGTCATCCAATTCTTTATCGGACAAGTGATGGCCGCTACGAAAGGCGCTGCCAATCCGGCAACAGTCAAAACTTTATTAGAAAAATATTTAAATGAATAATATGAACATTGCGATTTTTGATTTAAAACCCTGGGAAAAGAAAATGTTTGATACCGCTCTTAAAGGACATAAGCTAAGCTACTTTGAATCAGATATCGACAACACTGATATTTCCAAATTCAAAAATGCCGAAATCATTTCTTGCTTTGTTACATCACAAATGAATAAACAATTAATAGATTCTCTTCCAAAATTAAAGTTTATTGCAACTCGTTCAACCGGCTTTGATAATATTGATGTTCAGGAAGCCGCCCAAAACAAAATAAAAGTCTCTAATGTCCCAACCTACGGAGAAAATACCGTTGCTGAGCATGCCTTTGCGTTAATTCTTACCCTATCTCGCAATATTCAAAAAGCGTATGAGCGAACAAAGAAGAATAAATTCTCAATAGAGGGTTTAATGGGATTTGATCTTGAGGGGAAAACGCTTGGCGTAGTCGGTTGCGGTCATATCGGCAAACACGTCGTTCGAATCGCCAAGGGATTTGGTATGAAAACCTTAATCTTTGATAAAAGTTCAAAAACTACTTTGAATGAACTATTATCGAATTCTGATATCATCAGTTTACATTTACCGGCCTGCAAAGCAACGCATCACATTATCGATGCAAAAAATATTAAACGAATAAAAAAAGGCGCCATTTTAATAAATACAGCGCGCGGTTCATTGATTGATACAAAAGCATTATTATCAGCTCTAAACACAGGAATCTTGGCGGGCGCTGGTCTTGATGTTCTTGAGGATGAAGAATTGCTGAGTGAAGAACATCATCTTGCTCGTCGTCACAATAATAGTAAAAAATTACTCTCGCTTAAAAAAGATCATAAGCTTTTAGCAAAAGAAAATGTTATATACACTCCGCATATCGCCTTTTATAGTCAGGAAGCAGTTAATCGAATTACGAAAACAACAATCGATAATATTCTCGCCTTTATCAAGAAAAAACCAATCAACCTTGTCGAGATAAAAACGAAGAAATAATTTTTTCGGGTTTTGATTTAAAAGTAATCCAGACAATCTCTCTCCCCTGCTTCTCCCATCTTCGAAACCAAGTCATCTGTCGTTTCGCAAATTGACCAGTGGCGATTGATAATTTAGAAATCATCTCTCCTTTAGTAAGTTTCTTTTGCAGAAATTGCGAGACAAATTTATATTCCAATCCAAAGCTTTCTAATCTTTCCCAAGATAACTCGTCTTTATGTAATTTGGTAATTTCTTTAATCATTGCGTCATTTTCCAGTCGATCCAATATTCTTTGTTTAATTCTTTTTCTTAAAGTCTCCATTCCTACTTCTAATCCAATCACTGTGAATTCATACGGTGGTTTTTTTGTTTTTGGTTTTGCTTGATGAAGTTGATTACTATTTTGCAAAATCTCTAAAT
>CAYGIU010000054.1:0-5647 GCA_964350015.1 uncultured Gammaproteobacteria bacterium | reverse complement strand
TGCTATTACGTGCCAGTTCGCTTGGATTAATCGGCGCCGCTCCAATATGGAACTTATCCGCCTGAAGATTGTCCCAATCCGTAATCGTAAAAACCATAATGGGAATGTCTTGGTAAGTATTAACCCCAGTCCATTTTGGATTGTGTATAGAAACCACGGGACCACTGGCTACAGCCACATCTCCCAACTGGTCGCCAGAAGCATTACCCGTCCATTTATCAATAGAGACTGAATAACCTTTCCAGCTTGCAGGCAGAGCAACACTTAAGCCGTATACCGCATTTCTGTATACGATTCCTTGCGGGCACTCCGCAAATTCACACTTCGGACCCGAACGCCCTACCGCGCTTCCGTCAGGACAAATTTTTGCCTCCATGGTGCAGGCAATTCCCCCTCCTTTATCGGAGCCCACCTCCTTTTTATCAATCTGCCAATTACGGATATAGACGGTCTGGCGCGTACGCTCCGTCCCGCGTTCAAGCGTAATATCGTACGCCCCCGGTTCTTCATATGAGTTGAAAGAAACAACCGTGAGCGCGTAGCCGCGGCCTACCGAGTCCACAGCCATTTTAGCCGCCCGCGTAATGTCGGGGGTCAGTTCAAACGCCCGGGTGCAGGCGCCAGCTGCTTCGTCAAAAGCGTATCCACCCCCAGTGAGACATCCATGAACATCTCTGTCCCCGCCAACAAGCAAAGGGACCTGCGACTGCCAGTACCACACGCCCACGATAGCAATAAGTATGATAATAATTCCTGGTATATAAGTTTTCATTTTTTATTTTTAAAAATTTTTTAATTTTATTTATATATGCACAAGTTCTGAAGGATAGGTATTAAAACCTGAGCTATCTGCCATACAAACAAACCAGTAAACAACGCGAACGGAATTAAAAACACCCAGGGCCTTTCACCAGAGTTTGCCTTTTTCAAATTACTTGATCGTTGAGTTATCTCTTTATATAAAGACCTCAAAAAATCAAAACCTATATAAACAATACCAAATACTAACAATGTTTTTAGTGCACCATTACCAGTGCGAGCAATAACGGGAATCTCACAATATGACTGCGCAAGAAATATTATTAAAGATAAGCTCGCTCCAACCAAGAAAAGCGACTTCATAACTGCGTGCCCTGCCATAACCCATGCTGTAATAACAAAGAGGGCTAGCCCAATCCATAAAACGGCATAACCAATTGTTGCTAAATAGTCTTTGAAATAATTTATACCAATAAAAGACATGGCCACGATTGAAATAAAAATAACAAAAGTGGTTGTATCTCTCCTTGCAAAACTCAACATTCTTCTTATTTTATCAATTTCTTCTTTTATAATCATAATCAATAGAAGCTTACACCACTCTGTTTAAGCTCACTCCTAATCCCGGCATAATTGGGAATCGCTTTCGCCACTAACTTCCAAAATTTATTAGAATGATTAAACTCTCCAAGATGGCACAACTCATGGACAATAATGTAATTAACTAATTGCTGAGGTAATAAAGCAATCTTGTAATTAAAGTTTAAATTACCTTTCTTAGAACAGCTTCCCCATCGAGTCTTTTGGTTCTTAATGTTTATCTTATTAAAACTGAACTTATAAATTTTATTGAAATGTTCGACCCTACTCACGGCCATAAGATATGCAATATTTTTATACTCTAGATAATCTTTTCTACTATATCGAGCAATGGGTTTCCCCTTAAACTGCTTGAAAAATTCAATTTTTGAAAAAAGCCATTCACTTTTCTCTTTAATAAACCGCTCTATAATGGTTTCCTTTAAATCAAAAGGGATTGTCACTACCACAGATCCATCACAATACACCGCTAATCGCATCCTTCGTGCACGCTTACTTTTACGAAGTGTGTAATCAATCTTATAGTTTTGTAAAGTGATTTGCTTCTCCATAATTTACTAGAATTTTTTAGTGATTATGTCCACCAACCTATTCAAGAATTTCGGAAAATCCTTTACAGTAAAACGACCTTTGTAATCCCGTAATATAAGCTCCTGTAGTGTCTGTTTAATATCCTTAATAAATACATCTCGTTTTGAAGATTCTTGCCATCCGACATCAATATCGTCCTCAATACGAATGCGTAATTCTTTCACAAACTCTTTAATATCATCGTCATTCCCGCTACCAATAAATTCCTGTGAAATCACATAGAGCGCATATTCTTTCAAATCAAGGCCTAAATCTTTGGCTTCATCTCCCTTTGATTTTATATCCTTCATTAACTCCTCGTATCGATGAATGCGTTCAGCAAGGTCAATCTGATTTTGTTCAAATTCTCGACGGATGGCGACTAGTCGTTCACTAAACTTTTGATATGCCGGATTTTCATCGAGATTAATTGAAATCTCTTGCTTAAGCATTTTTTCAAGGTTCAGTGCCTTCTCCTCCTCATCCATCCCTTTGAGACGCTCGAGTGTATACAAGTCGTTCACGCGAAGTTCGCGGAAATTCTTAGTAATTCCTTCATAATCAATAATGTTGCTCTTTTGAATAAGTTCTCTGACTTTCTCACCATATTCTTCCAAAAGATAACGGTCATCTTCACTTCTAAACTCTTTCAAAAACGCCAAATAGAAACTCGTAACCCATTCAAAGAGTCGTATGTATTGCTTCAAAAATGGATCAGGTGAAAGAAATTCAAATAAACTCCTAAGCTTCGCATATTTCTCCAAAAAATATTTTTGCTTGTCTTGATTATCAATGAATATCTTCAAACAACGACGGAGATTATCCATTGAAGGGTCTTCGATATTAACTCCGGTAAAGATTTTCATCACATCACTCAATACATCAGAAAATCTTTCTTTAACACGCTCTATATCTATCATTGCTGAGTCAATAATATCCTCATCAAAATCAAGGGCATCATATAGATTCCGTGTAATTCCGTAGTAATCAATAATTTTGCCTGCTTCCTTGTTCTTGTAGACGCGATTTGTACGGGCAATCGCCTGCAAGAGATTGTGGTCACGAAGCGGTTTATCTAGATACATTACTTGCTCTATTGGCGCGTCAAAACCAGTGAGCAACATATCGCACACCAAAAGAAACTTCAGTGAAGATTTTGGGTCTTTGAAACGCTCAATGATTTGCTCCCTTTCACGCTTACTTGTGTTGTATACCTTCAAATCGTCCGCATCGCTGTTCGGGTCTCCGGGTGAATACACTACCGCCGACCACTCGGGCGGTATAAGTTTATCAAGTAGTTTTTTATAACTAGATACTGCTTCACGGTCATACGCCACAATTTGTGCTTTAAAGCCGTTCGGCTCCACATATAGCTTGTAATGCTCCACTATATCCCTCGCGATTGCTTCCATACGCTTCGGCAGTTTGACTAACGACGCTTTCTTTCCGTATTTTTTTATTAGCTCCGTCTTTTGTTTGTCAGCAAGGTCGCCAGCTATTTCTTCAAATTTCTGGTCAAGCTTTTCTTCGTCAATAGAGAACTTTGAAAGCCTAGCCTCGTAAGTTACGGGAATTGTCGCCCCATCATCAATTGATTGCTGAATAGAATAATAATCAAGATATCTTTTCCCTTCACCCTCATAATTTCGAAAGGTATTTGTATGTGTTTTATCAACTGGTGTTCCAGTAAATCCAAAGAAAAATGCTTTTTTAAACGCATTTCGCATATTTATACCAGATACTCCTTCGTCGCCTCGATGCGCTTCGTCAGAGAGGACAATCACATTCTCATCGAGATTCTCCACTTTATCGCCCAACTCAGAAAATTTTTGAATAGTCGTAATGAATATGCCTTTTTCTGGTGATTGGATTTTTTCTTCTAAATCCTTGCGCGAAGTTACGCGAATGATATTTTTTCCTCCGGCATTGGTAAATGTCTCAAATATCTGGTCATCTAAATCAACACGGTCAACCAAAATAAAGACTTTCGGATTAGCGAGCGATTTATTGAAACGCAATTTCCATGCAGTGAAATACATCGTGAGTGTCTTGCCAGAGCCTTGTGTATGCCAAATAAGCCCCTGTCGCTTTTCTTTACTCACTACACGCTCGATAATTTTATTTGTCGCCCGCATCTGCTGATAACGAGCCATTTTTTTGACAAGTTTTTCTTTCTCTTTTTCAAACAGAATAAAGTTTTGGACAATATCCAAGAAATTTGATTTTGAGAGAAGTGAGTGAAGAGTCATTTCAAGCTCGCCACCAAGTTCTTTTTCAATTTCCTCGTCTCGCCACTGGAGAAAGTATTGTTTCGGCGCGCCGGTTGCCCCGTAGACGGTTTTTAACCCATCGCTTGCGATATTAAAGCAATTTGGAATAAATAGCTTTCTGGCAACTTTTTCATATCGCTTGAGCTGGTCAATGCCATTCTCAAAACTTACTCCTTCTGACGCAGTCGGGCTCTTTGCTTCAATATCCACGAGCGGAATCCCGTTCACAAAAATCAAAACATCCGGGCGAATATTTTCAGTATCTCCTTCAAAATAAAATTGATTTGTAACGACAAATTGATTGCTGTCCGGATTATCAAAGTCAAGCAGTTTGTAGTCGTGTTTTTTGCCTGTGACGGAATTTTTTATATTAATACCATCTCGCAACGCTTTCAAAAAACCTTCATTATTATCGATTTTTTTGACTTCGTGAATTACATTTTTAATCTCACCTTCGCTTATATTAGGATTGAGCGCCACTACTGCACGCTCTAAAAGAAGGGTAATGATGTATTCACTCTCAAGTTCACGGAGTTTTGCAAATTCCTCCGGTTTTATATACTCGTACTCAAGCTTATCTTTTATAAACTTAATGATGTAATTTTCAATTGTTACTTGTTCGTTGAATTTCATATGACTTAAAAAGGTATATCCTCAGGATTAGTTTCCGCATCAGACTCGATCTTTTCTTCAAGTTTTTTGATTTCTGGCTCAATATCAGTTGCCTCTTCATCTTTGTGAATTGCTGACCTAATAGTTGCCAAAGTCTCGGAATCAAAAAGTTCAGATTTTGGCAGCAAATGTTCTTTATAAAAACTGTTAACATCTTGATCACTAATGACCCAGCGTACTTGGCTGTTTTCTAATAATGCATTGCTAAGACCTTTAATTTGATCATCACTAAAACTACTATATTTTGATAGTTTACTTATTAAATCGTGTGTAGTTAAGAAGTTCGGGCTATTAATAAGTCCGTGCACCAAATCATCTTTCTCTTGCTCAACTCGTAGTTCGATTTCGATATCATGTTCAGAAAAAAATCGAGTGAGGCTTTTATAGAAAAATATCTCATTATTTGGGTGGGCTATACTCCATTCTTCCACTAAGTAATCTTTCGCCAAGTTTTCATCAATGGGATGAGCATAATCTCCATCCTTACTTAAGAGAATAAATTCTCCTTCCCCTTCAACCTCAGCCAATAGTGCTTCCCAGTTTATTTCATCACCATAACTTTTGTCTTTCTTTCCCGGAGGCTTCCCAAGCTGATGCCTGCTTATTGATTGCGGTAAATATTTATCTGATTCAATAATTTGACTCACGGAAATAAGATCTTGAATTACTTTATCTGCTTTTAGAGTATGTTTTTGAATATCATCCCATAATTTTTTACTTAATTGGGCTTTAAGTCGGTCTAAAATATTTTGAGCTCGTTTTATATCAGTATATTC
>CAYGIU010000053.1:4594-5708 GCA_964350015.1 uncultured Gammaproteobacteria bacterium | reverse complement strand
GTATGAGCACCAAGCATGCGCCATTGGCCGACCGTTTACGCCCCGAAAATTTCGAGGAGTTTTTCGGGCAGGATGAAATAGCGAAAGAGGGAACTTTGATTCGCCGGGCGATTACGGAAGATAAATTACCTTCGTTAATATTTTGGGGACCACCGGGATCCGGTAAAACAACCTTGGCTTTATTAATCTCAAAAGAAATTGCCGCGGAGTTTATTCGTTTTAGCGCTGTAACCCAAGGCGTTGCCGATTTGCGCAAAGCGATCGATCGCGCTAAAGAAAATCAGATTCTTGATAAGAAGACAATTTTATTTATTGACGAAATTCATCGTTGGAATAAAGCGCAGCAAGATGCGCTTTTGCCACATATAGAATCCGGCGCTTTAATTTTAATCGGCGCGACTACGGAAAATCCAAGTTTTGAATTGCGCAGCGCTTTACTTTCGCGTTGCCGAGTTATTGTTTTAAAAAGTTTAAATGAAGATGCTTTGAAATCCATCATCGAACGCGCCGTAAAGATTGAAAATATCAGCTTGAATGATGAAGCACTCGGCTTTTTAATTGGTATCAGCCAAGGCGATGCGCGAGCCGCCTTAAATATTATTGAAGCGGCAACATTACTGGGCATGGACCTAACAATTGAAACTTTAAAAGAAGCCGCACAAAAATCTCATTTGCTCTACGACAAAGTTGGCGAAGAACATTATAATATTATTTCAGCTTTGCATAAATCACTTCGCGGTTCTGATGAAAACGCTGCGTTGTATTGGTTAGCGAGAATGTTAGAAGCCGGAGAAGATCCGCTTTACGTTGCGCGGCGTTTAGTTCGTTTTGCGTCAGAAGATATTGGCTTAGCTAATTCTAAAGCTTTAGAGCAGGCGATGGCCGCGTTTCAAGCTTGTCATTTAATTGGAATGCCCGAATGCAATGTTATTCTTGCGCAACTTGTTGTCTATCTTGCGCGTTGTCAGAAATCAAATCAATTGTATACGGCGTATCAAGAAGCAGCGGCCGATGCGCGTGAAACTTCTAATCAGGGCGTACCGCTTCATCTTCGCAACGCACCAACGTCTCTAATGAAAGATTTGGGATATGGAAAGGATTATAAATATTCACC
>CAYGIU010000053.1:0-4584 GCA_964350015.1 uncultured Gammaproteobacteria bacterium | reverse complement strand
GATTTTAAAAAGAAAAAATATATAAAATAAAAATGGAATAAGGGATTCCATTTTTTATTTAGAACATGCTTTTTGGCCATTTTGTTTTGCGTTTTTTACGCTTTTGTTTGATGGCCTTGGAAATGATCAATATAAAGACATCTTCTATAGATTTTGCTTTTGGGATTTTCAAATGTATGTCCCTCCTTTGAGCTAATTATAGCCTTGAGATAAGCTAAAAACAATATTGACATATTAAGAAAAATAGCTTACAATACAAACTCAATCATGGATTCCATGGTTGAATTTTATTAACATCTCTCATGTCCTAATGGTTTTTCCTTGTCTGAACTAGGCGCTAGCTTAGCAGATAATAGGGGCAGAGGAATTAAAGGAAAATATGAAAAAAGACACAAACGCATCTTTGCCAAGCGTGGCAGAAATGCTCGAAGCCGGTATGCACTTCGGCCACCGAACATATAAGTGGCACCCGAAGATGAAGCCGTTTATTTTTGAAGCCCGCAAAGGGATTCATATCATTGATTTAGAAAAAACAAGCGCTCAGCTCGAAGCTGCCTTGACCTTTATCGCTCGCGCGGTTGCCGAAGGTAAAAATGTTTTGTTCGTCGGAACAAAGAGTCAGGTCAAAAAGCAGTTACAAGAAGCGGCGCAGGAATGCGGCATGCCGTATATTTGCGAACGTTGGCTCGGCGGAACTTTGACTAACTTCCATATCATCCGTAACTCAATTCGTACCTATGTTGATTTGCTTGAGAAAAAGGAAAGTGGAAAATTAGAAAAATATACTAAGAAGGAACGCATTCAATTCGATCGTCAAATTGCCAAGCTCTCATTGAGTGTCGGCGGTTTAGTTGGTTTGAATCGTACTCCTGATATTATCTTTATCTGGGACATTAAACATGAAGAAACCGCTTTAGCAGAAGCTAAGAAAAAGCGTATTCCGATTGTTGCCGTTTGCGATACGAACGTTAATCCGACCGGAATCGATTTTGTTATCCCGGCTAACGATGACGCAAGCAAAGCCATTACTCTTGTCTTAAATATTTTGAAAGAAACTATTAGTGAGGCTCGGATTCATGCTGATGAAGCAAAATCAGAAGCCTCAGCGGTTGAAGCAGAAGGAAAGACTGAGTAATAAAAAAATTACAATTTTAAAATAAAAATATGGAACACATTAAAGAGCTCCGGGACCGAACCGGCGCTGGTATCGTTGACTGTAAGAACGCCTTGACTGAATCAGGCGGCGACCTTGAAAAGGCCATTGAAATTTTACGTAAAAAAGGAATAGCTAAAGCTGCTAAGCGCGGCGACCGTGAAACTCATGAGGGTTCCATTGTTGTTGCTGTTAACGACGCTGGCACTGAAGGCTACATCTTTGAGATGAATGCGGAAACTGACTTTGTTGTTCGTAATGAACAATTTAAAGCTATGGGCGAAGCTGTATTGGCCGCCGCTAAAACTCATGTCCCAAACTCGATTGAAGAATTGTTAGCTGTTAAGATGGCTGACGGTTCGAGCGTTGATGAAGCCTTGCAGCATCTTTCTGGTGTTATTGGTGAAAAGATTGCTTTAGGTCGCTATGATCGCATAACTTCAAACGGGACCGTTGCTGTCTACGCTCACCCACAAGGAAACATTGGTGTATTAGTTGCGTTAAGCACTCCGGGAGCCGGTGAGTTAGGACGCGACATTGCGATGCATGTTGCCGCCGCTTCACCTCGTTATATTAATTCAAGCGAAGTTGACCCATCTGAAATGGATAAGGAAAAAGATATTTATCGCGCCCAACTTCTTAAAGAAGGCAAGCCAGCAGAAATGATTGAAAAGATCCTTGTCGGTAAGATGAATAAATATTATGAAGAAGTTTGTTTGCTCGATCAAGAGTATGTTAAAGATGATAGTAAGAAAGTAAAAGACATTCTCAATGGAGCAAGTATCGAAAAGTTTATTCGTTATTCGCTCTAAGCGCGCAAAATAACAGCCCCTGTCATTGGGGCTGTTTTTTGTTATACTATAATCATGAACTACATCATGCTTGATTATCTTGAATTAATCTCTACGGGCTTATTAATGGTCACGGTAGTTTTTGTTGCGTATAAACTATATTCAAAGTCCTCGCGTAAGCATGAAAATGATTTTATCTCTATTGCTTCGCATCAACTAAGAACGCCTCTTACGATCATGCGTGGCTATATTTCAATGTTGCTTAGCGGAGACTTTGGTCGTATTGAAAATAAGCGTCAACAAGCGGCGATGACCGCCGTCTATCAAGCTAATGAACGATTACTTCGTTTAGTTGATAACATACTTGATGTTTCACAGCTTGAAATAAATAAAAGTTTACGGATTGAATGCGCTGATATGGACATTATAAAGTTAGTTAAAGAGTTGGCCGGAGAAATGAAGCATAAAGCTTTAGCTAAAGGCTTAGAAATAAAAATTATCACGCCCTCTAAATTGCCGACTCTATGCGCTGATGAATTAATGCTTCGCCAAGTAATTTTAAATTTATTGGATAATGCCATTAAATATACTGAGCGAGGAATGATTACCATAAAAATTGAAACACTTAATAATGCTCTGCGAGTTTCGGTTGAGGATACCGGAGCAGGTATTGATCCAAAACATTGTCGGGTTATTTTTGAAAAATTTGAACGACGCAAAGTTGAAGGTTCGGACCAGGAAGGTTTTGGTTTGGGCTTATACGCCTGCAAATTAATCATTGAAGCGCATAAGGGAAGAATTTGGGCGCAAAGCAAAGCTAAAGATTTTGGATTTAAAGTTTTGTTTGAAATTCCTTTAGTACATTGACAAGAGCGCGATTCTGCGCTATAATAACAACACTTACTATTAAGTACTTTAGCAATATGTCAGACATGCAAGACAAGGATTTTTTGGTAATGATCGTTAAGGCGATCGTTGGCCATCCGGAGAATGTTGAAGTTGATCGCACCGTTGATGAAATGGGCGTTCTGCTTACATTGAAAATCAATCCGGAAGATATGGGTTATGTTATCGGTCGCCGCGGTCAAACTGCGCAGGCCATCCGCACTCTGTTAAAGATTGTCGGTGCAAAGAATAACGCCCGCGTTAACTTAAAGATTCATGAACCGGAAGGTTCAACGCACGTTCGTAAAGAACGTACTGATCGCCCTGAACGTCCGGGAATCAAGAAAGAAGATAATCTTGAAGATCCGCTCGACACTTCAGCGATTGAAAATCTCACACTATAATAATTAACAAAACCCCGCATAGGGGTTTTGTTTTTGTCGATATGATATTTCGCGTTATTACAATTTTCCCTGAACTTATCACTGGTTATATGAACACCGGTGTTTTGGGTCGTGCTATTAAGAAAAAAATAATTAAACTCGAGGCGCTTGATTTACGCAAATGGACGACTGATAAACATAAGAGCGTTGATGATACGCCGTACGGGGGCGGCGCCGGTATGTTAATGAAAGTTGAACCGATTTATAAAGCTTTGAAATCTATTAAAAAAAGTAAGAATCAAAAAATAGTTTTATTATCTGCTCGCGGTAAAACTTGGAATCAATCATTGGCTCGTAAGTATGTAAAGTCAGTATCTTCGGTTGTTTTTGTCTGCGGAAGATATGAAGGTATTGATGAGAGAGTTTTAGAATTGGTTGATGAAGAAATTTCTGTTGGTGAGTATGTCTTAAGCGGGGGAGAACTTGGCGCTTTGATTATCATGGATTCAATCGCTCGTTTGATTCCAAAAGTTTTAGGCAATACTGAAAGTATTATTAGCGAATCTCATTCTGAAGAAGGTTTATTAGAATATCCTCAATATACAAAACCCGAGTCGATTAAACTCGGGAAGAAAATTCATCGTGTACCAAAAGTATTATTGTCGGGAAATCACGGCGAGATTAAAAAATGGCGCGAGTCAAAAACTAAAAAAGTTTAGTAATAAGTTCGCTTATATTCTTTACTGATCCAACGCCAACAACTTTATCAAAGCCAAGCTTAGCGCCTTCTTTAGTACGAATATTTAAATGACTGATTGGACGAATCTCTCCGCCTAAGCCAAGCTCTCCGAGAAGGAGAGTTTTTTTGTGTACCGGTTTATCGAGCATCGATGAGATCAAAGCTGCGACAACGGCGGCGTCGATCCCCGGATCATCAATTTCAAGTCCGCCAACGACGTTCACAATAATGTCTTGAGCCGTTAGATTAATCTTAGTTCTTTTGTTGATAACAGCGACTAATACCTGCAATCGGTTTAAGTCAAAACCAGAAGCTTTGCGCTGTGGATATCCGAAGACAGTTTTAGTAACAAGAGCCTGAATTTCCACTAAAAACGGCCGTGTTCCTTCGATAATGCAACTAATGACCGAGCCGCTGGCGCTTAAAGTATCAGTGTCTAAAAATATTGATGAAGGATTTTTTACCGGAATAAAACCGCCGGCCGTCATTTCAAAAATTCCCAATTCATTGGTTGAGCCGAAACGATTTTTTGAAGCGCGTAGTAACTGATAGCCGCGCGCGGTTTCTTGTTCTAAATATAAAACAGTATCAACTAAATGTTCTAATGATTTAGGTCCGGCGACAGTTCCGTCT
>CAYGIU010000052.1:0-5720 GCA_964350015.1 uncultured Gammaproteobacteria bacterium | reverse complement strand
TTCCTCGATTTTTGCTAGTTTTAGATATTCTTCTATTAGGACATCTTCATTATTCTATTGATGTTTTTTCAGCTTTATTTATTTCATTTGGAATTTATCATATTTGCGTCCGAATATTCCCGAAAGATTTTAAACTGATAAATTAGCATGAAGAAAATTTGGCGTTATTCACTAATTACGATAGCAATTCTTATTTGTTTGGCGCTCGCTGCTTTGGCAGCGGGTTTTTTTGCAGTTCGCTATAACTTAACTAAAATTTCCGGCCAAGTTGATCCAAACTCTTATATCTATGAACAGGAATTAAATCATGAAAAAAATATAAATTTAGAAACACTTCCTGTTAACAAATCTATTTTCGGAGATAATGAATATATCAATTGGTGTAAGATTGATATAGCCGCTAATTATAGCCTGGGAAATGCAAAAAAAATATTTCAAGCCTATATTGATTCACATTCTGAAGTTCTCTTGCGTCGAATGCTTCTAGCTTTGAGCTTGCGAATTCCAAATAGAGCTCAATTTGAAAAAGAGCTTCTCAATTGCGAATCTCAACTTTCACCAATAATAAGTCGTGGCACTTTAGCCGATCGCTTAAGCAAAGAATCAACTGAAAATCTCTTTGCTTGGCAAAACTATGAACCATGGAGTATCATCCGACAAGGTTTAACTAAAGACATGCCAACAATTTACGCGGCGGCGGACGCGGCCGGAGTACAACCACGACTTTTAGTTTCTGTAGCAATTGTCGAGCAACTTCGTTTATATTATACGCAGCGCGAATTATTTGAAAAATTCTTCAAACCATTAAAGATTCTAGCTAACGCTAATAAAATGGCTTGGGGAGTAATGTCGATTAAAGAGCCGATGGCTATGCAAACCGAATCTCATCTTAAAGATACTAAATCGCCTTTTTACCTTGGCAAAGAATATGAAAATTTACTTGATTTTCCAAAGGACGCAAATATTTCACGACTGCGCTATAATCGACTGACTGATGAAAAGAATCATTACTATTCGTATTTATACGGCGCATTAATCATTAAACAAATTGAAACCCAATGGGAGAAAGCCGGCTTTCCTATTATCTACCGCCCGGAACTAGTCGCCACTCTTTTTAACATCGGTTTTAATAATTCTAAACCAAAAGAAAATCCAAGCGTTGGCGGATCAACAATTTCTATCGAAGGAGTAAAATATTATTTTGGTTCACTCGCTTACGAATTTTATTATTCAGGAGATTTGATTAACGAATTTCCTTATAAATAAGAAGCACTCAAAGCCAGGGCTATGGCCGCTATGATTGTAATAATCAATCCAGCAATTTGATGTTTTTTTATTTTTTCTTTTGTGATAACTAATCCGAGCATAGCCGCTAGAGCAATATAGGCCTCACTGATTCCGGTAGCTAGGGCCATTGGAATAAAAGTCATACTATAGGAATAACCAATCCAGCCAAGATTATCCGTAAAGGAAACCGCGAGTATTAAGCCGGGACGTTTTTTTAAATCAGACGAAATTTCTCCAACTCTTTTTTTAAAGATAATATATACCGAAGTAACAATCGTAATAAACAGTGCGCCAAACCAATTTACCATGAGTGCGTCAGTTAATCGCGCACCTAATCCCGTTAAAAAATTTTCAGCACCCATTGCAATAGTTGCTAAAATAGCAAATATTATCCCTGCTTCTAGTTTTATCTTTTTAAAATGTGAGAAGGATTTAATTGAAATAAGCGCAATACCGATAACCAACAGTAAGATTAAAAACATCTGCGAAACTGTTATTACTTCATTTAAAAATAACCAAGCCAATAAGGTCGTAATAACTACTTCGAAGGCGAATATCGGATCTATCACGGCGATTTTACCTTTTTTTAAACCCTCGAATAAAAGCAGTGATGCCGCTGTACTAACAGCACCAGCTAGTAAAAGAATAAGTAAATCAAAACGAGCCGCTTTAGAAAATAATTCGGGAATATCGCGGAACACAAAAGGAAAGAGGACTATAGTCGCGGAGGCGGTTATATACCATAGGGAAATCCAGTCACCAAACTTTCTTGTTGTTTTTTGTATTAAAAAATCGCCAAGTCCCCACGAAGCAAAAGCAATAATAGCAAATATAGTACCCATACTGTTATTATCTCATAGTCGTCATAAAAGTAGTATACTTAAGCTATGTTCAAACAGCTCGAACGCAAAATCACCTTCTTCCTAATCTTTATCGAGGCATCGGGCGGCGTTTTATTTCCACCGCTTATTTCTTTATTAGGACGAGAACGCGGATTAAGCGTTTTTGAGATTTCGATACTTTTCTCAATCCTTTCAGTTAGTTTATTAATCTCCGGTTATATACTGGGCTCCTTATCTGATCGTTTCGGTCGCAAAGCAATGCTTATAACGAGCGCCATAGCCGGAATGCTCGGTTGGCTAGTTATTGGCCAAACTGTTTTATTTGTCGGAGTAGCGATTGGCGCCGCTTTGCTCGGAATCGCCGCTGCTTGTTTACCGGTAGCCCAAAGCTTCTTTACGCAACAAGAAAGCGTTTCAGCCAAAAGAACTATAACACTAGGCACTATTGGAATGATTGTCGGACTTTCGGCAATTGTTGCACCTTTAGCCGCAAGCTTCTTAAGTTCCGATCAATACTCTAATCTCTTTTATATTCTTGCTGGCTTTTTTGCGCTGGAAACTATTGCATTATATTTCTTCTTTCATGAAGACAAAAAATTTACAATTCAAAAACCAATTCCATTCTCTTATGAAAAAGAAATTGAATCCCATATCTCTTTAGTCCCAGGGTATCTAGCTTGGTTTATTTTTGGAATCGCGATGTCCGGCACTAACGCTGTTTTTACATTATATATGAAAGAAGTTATTTCTCTTTCAGCACGAGATATCTTTTTTCTTTTTACCGCCGGTGGACTAATTACGGCGCTCAGTCAAAATCCGGGTATAAAGCATTTTTGGTTTAAAGTCTTTAATGAACGAAAAATTATTTTTCTCTGCCCAATCGCCGTCGCCGCCGGATTCTTTCTTATGGCCATTCCATTTTTACCAATTTTTTTGATGGGCTATTTTATTGAGCAAGCCAGTCGTCCGGTATTTAGAGTAACAATGTTGAGCGACCTTGCCGGAAGAGTTGATAAGAAGAAACAAGGAATGGCGCTTGGGGCACTTTCTTCAATCAGCGCCGTAGCGATGATTGTCGGACCATTATTATTCGGTGCTATATTTACATTAGCACCAAGCTTTACATTAATAAGCGCTGGGCTTTGCACACTTATCAGTATATTCTTTATTATGGCACTTTTAGCCAGAGAAGAGCATCTAACTACTTCTATATTTAAGCTTATTCAAGCGGTATATCGCCAAACATTTAAGTTGTAACATTAATTAGACTAAGAGCGTTTAAATCTATGTTATACTTATTAATAACCCACTAGGGTTTAAAATAAAAAATATGAAAAAAACGTTAATTGCGTTTATCGCATTTTCTCTCATATTCGGTTCAGTCGCATTCGCTCGCGAAAACGAACCTAATGACGACCGAGAACGCGTTCCTGGTCCGTCAATGATTCATGAATTCAAAGATATTATTAAGCGCGGTAAAGATTTATTCGGACATCGCCGTAGTCCAGAGCAGGTTTTTGTAAGACCAGAAGCGGTAGTGTGCGTTAAGGCCGCAATCGAAGCTAAGGATGCTTCATTAAAAAGCGCCATCACCACTCAAGCAACTTCTATGAACGCCGCAATTGATGTACGTTCAACTTGCCAGAAAAGTGCTCTTGATAAAACTACAGTTAAAGAACAGCGTGAAGCTAACAGAGCTTGTCTTAGTGGCTTCAAAGCTACAGTAAAGACAAATGCTACTACGATGAAACGGATGCATAAGGAAATATGGACTAAATATAAATCTGATCTAAAGACATGTGGTCAGCTGCAAAAAGCAAGCGGCGGATCAGAGAAGATTATGATTGAAGACGGCCAAGAGGCTGCGGAATCCGCTTCGTAACCGTTGAAAGAGATTTTAAAAAAGCCCGCCGATTCGGCGGGCTTTTTGCTTGACGCAGACGCTAAGCTACGATACTGTTAGATATATGAATGATACTAATTCTAAACAAAATCAAGGAATAACCAAACGCAGCGATGATTACTCGCAGTGGTATTTAGATATTATTGAAGCGGCTGATTTAGCCGATTACGGGCCGGTCAAAGGCACGATGATTATTAAACCTTATGGCTATGCCATTTGGGAGAATATCCAACATGAACTTGATAAACAAATTAAAGCAACTGGTGTCCAAAACGCCTACTTTCCTCTTTTAATCCCCGAGAAATTTTTGCATAAAGAAAAACAACACGTTGAAGGTTTTTCTCCGGAAGTTGCTGTTGTAACTCACGCTGGTGGAAAAAAATTAAATGAAGCGCTCGTTATCCGCCCGACTTCCGAAACAATAATGTATGATTCATTTTCAAAATGGATTCACTCACATAAAGACTTACCATTATTAATCAACCAATGGGCAAATGTTGTGCGTTGGGAAATGCGTCCAAGATTGTTCTTACGTACAACCGAGTTCTTGTGGCAAGAAGGGCACACTGTTCATACGACTGAAGAAGAAGCTGATGATCGCGCCCGGATGATGCTTGGCGTTTATGAAAGATTTGCCTCTGACTTTATGGCCATTCCCTGCCTTGCCGGAATTAAATCAGAATCGGAAAAATTTGCCGGTGCTTTAAAAACCTATGCGGTTGAAGCAATGATGCAAGACGGTAAAGCTTTGCAATTCGGAACCTCTCATAATCTTGGACAAAACTTTGCTAAAGCCTTTAAAATTCGTTTTCAAGATGAAGATAGCGATGAAAAATATGCCTGGCAAACTAGCTGGGGCGTTAGCACGCGCATGATAGGCGGTTTGATTATGACGCACTCTGATGATAAGGGTTTAGTCTTGCCTCCGAAGATTGCACCGATTCAAGCGGTTATTGTTCCGATTTGGAAAGATGATGGAACCAAAGAAGAAGTTCTTGAAAAAGCCACTGAGATATTTAATGAATTAAAAACTGAGTTTAACGTTAAACTTGATGACCGTGATATGCGCCCGGGAGAAAAGTATTATGAATGGGAAAAGAAAGGCGTACCGGTTCGTATAGAAATTGGCTTGAAAGATATTGCTGAAAAATCAGTCGTCTTAGTACGCCGCGATAGTGGAGAAAAAACAAAAGCCGCGATTAAATCAGTTGGAAATGATCTAGCAAATTTGCTTGATGATATTCAAAAGAATCTTTTATATAAAGCTGATTCAATGCGTAAGAAACGAACTGTTGTCGCTACCGATTGGAAAGAATTTGTTAGCGCGATAGAAGCGAACAACTTTGTATTAGCGTATTGGGACGGGGACGCCGAGATTGAAGAAAAAATTAAGAAAGAAACAACCGCGACAATTCGTTGCATTCCCTTTGATCAAGGCGAAAGTTCGGGAACCTGCGTCTATTCCGGCAAGCCAGCGACTATCCGTGCCATCTTTGCCAAAGCCTAGTAATTTTGAAACGAAAAAGAGGCAAGACTATTTATAGTCTCGCCTCTGTTTTTTTAATCTTTTGAGCTGTTATTTAGCTCGAATGTTCTTCTGTATTTCTTTTTTCGTTTTCATCAATCGGGTCGTTTAATTTGTTTGCTGTAATCATGCCCTTTGTTATATCGGCCATGATATCACCAAA
>CAYGIU010000051.1:0-5734 GCA_964350015.1 uncultured Gammaproteobacteria bacterium | reverse complement strand
GGAAAAATCTCTATTAACTGAGAGCTCGGCGACAAACAGTGGTTCATTATTAATAAGTCTCCCCTTCCAAATACGGATAATATATTCGTCTGTCTTATTCTCGCGAGAAACTTTTTTAATCAATGAGAAATCATTTGGTTCATTGGACCAAAAACGTGGTCGAATAGAGTTTTTAATTTCCGGATCTTTAGTTACATATGACCAAGCTTGCTTAGCGACGTTAGTAACCGTTGCTTGCGGCAAGATTTCCCATTCATGTGAACTAAGACTCTCTAATAGTGTTTGTTCACTAGTATGAATAAGAAAATGAACCGTACGTTTACGGCCGCCGCGCAAGTTTTCCGTTGTTATAATTTTATCGTTTAGTTTTGCCGGATCAATAAGCGTTGCTTGTCCACTTAGTGGCACATAGGAAAAATCTTTTTGTACCGTACTGTTAAATATCTGACTTATAAAAACGATAATCAAGATAACTAGAAAGGCTCCGAGTAATAAATATTGTGAAGAAAGTTTTAAGCGCCTTGCAGTATCTTTTGTTTCGTATAGACGCTGAACAATAATACCAATAATCAGAAAAGATAGGCCCAGGCACAATCCGGCAATAATATCCGTTGTGTAGTGTACGTTTAAATAGACACGACTTAAGGCAATTAAAACGGCAATAACAACAGTTGAGAGAATAACGCTGACATTACGAGACCAACGCGGGTAGGCGCGTACTGCATAATAGGCGACAAAACAAAACAAACTAACGGCCATGAGCGCATGATTAGAAGGAAAAGAATAATAATTTTCAAAGTAATACGTTGGCGCCGGTCGCGGTCTGGCAAAATACCATTTTAGAATACTGCCCGCCGCATATGAACCAATAACGCTTACTAATAAACCCCAAATATATGAATAGCGTCGTTCAATCCATAACCAAATCAAAGCAAGGACGACTGAGGCGCTTAAAAACCACTTAAAACATAAGGCGGTAATGAAGAACGCAGTCCAAGCCAATTTTGAACTGGCAAATAATGAAACAATAGAGACAATTCGCAAATCAAGATTTAACCAAAATGAATGGACAGATTTTATTGCAAAACCTAGATATATAATAAATATCAAAGAAGCAATAACTAGAACAACTAAGCCAATAAATGGTAAACCGAAAAATTTACTTGGATTCAGACGCCGTTCTAAGCGAATAGCCATTGACGGATAGCGTCTTGAAAATCTATTCCACCAAGCACTCAAAACCCATTTCTCAAATAATAATTTTAAAAATGACGCTACAATGCTTTTAAGTTGCTGACCCTGACGAATTATAAAACTCTTAAACCACCATAAGACAGCAATGCAAATAAAGAATACAACTAACAGAATCGTTGCTCGACTTGACCATGCTTCAATGGTTTGCCAAGCACTGCCTGCTAGATAGCCAATCATGACATGTAGAGAAACAAACATCGTGCTACCTAAAAGCGCTAAGATACCAAAAGTAATAAAACGGACTGCTGTCATTCCAGCGACAACGCTAATAAAGGCACGTAAGGGTCCGATAAAGCGTCCTAAGAAAACGCTTGATGATCCCCAGCGATCCGCAAATGCCTGAGCTTTCGCTAAGTAATCTAATTTAAGAAAACGATGTTCCTTTGTAAAAGATCCGGCAAAACGCTTACCAATATAATAAGCCATTAAATCTCCGGCAAAAGCACCAAGACTACCAACAATCAGTAGCATCTTTACATCAAGCGCGCCGGTCGCCGCAAAAATTCCTGCAATAAGCATAACGGTAACACCGGGCAATAATAAACCAATAACCGGCAGAGACTCAAAAACCATCATTAGGAATAAAAAAATATAGATTGCGTTTCCGAATCGTGCAATTATGTCTGTGACCCAAATAATAATTTCATTCATACATGCTTGCCAGCCGAAGCGAGCGTAGACAATTACTCTTTGTCAGGTGAAAGCTTATTAAGGAAGTAGCTAACGAGAGATAGAATAATACTAAAGAGAAGCGCTGTTACAAATCCATCAACTGAGAATCCAGCGACGATCGAGGAAGCAAGCATAATCAAGAGCGCGTTAATGACCAAGGTGAACAAACCCAAAGTCAAAATATTAATAGGCAAAGTTAAAATGACTAAAATCGGTTTGATGACTGCATTAATAATTCCAAGAACTAAAGCGACAATGACTGCGCTCCAAAAGCCCTCAAGCATAACTCCCGGCAATACATAACTTGTTAAAATAATTGCCGCTGTGGCAATGAGCCAACGAATAATAATATTCATACAGGTAATTAATTATTCTTTTCAAGCAACTCATCATTCTTGAGGAGCTTCTTGATTATTAAGTATAAGAAAACCATGACAATGATAAAGGTCAAAGCTGCATTAATAATAATACCGATATCAAAACTAGCGCCGCGAATGGTGAAAACCAAGCCATTAAAACCGGAAGGAATTAAAAGTTTTATTAACGGAGTAAAAATACCTTTAACAATTGAATCAACAAGGTCTTTGGAGGCCTGGGCCGTTATTACACCAATGGCTAAGCCAATCACCGAATATTTCTTTAAAAACACTAAAAGCTCCTGTCCAAAGCTTTTCCCGTGTGAGCTGATTTTAGTAACTGTTTCTAGCATATAGGCTTAATAATAGCTTAGATTTCCGATTTTTTCAATATTAAAGCCGCCTATTGAAATTTTATTCAAAGGCGGCTTTATTTTAAATATCTGCTAAGGAAAACTGTTCACCAAAGAGCATAAATGAACCAGCCGGGCTAGTAAACACCGGACCACATACTTCTATACCTGAACATGGCGTTGTCTTTTTAACCCTAAGGTTAAAATTTTGGTCAATACCAAGATTGTCTCTTCTGCGAAAATCATAAAAATCATTTTGCTCCGAAACAAGAAGGCAGTCCAATAAATCATTATAAGCCTCATGCTCATCAAAAGCCTGCCCACTCCTGCCATGATAAATAGTATAGCGATTTTTTAATAGATTCCTCATCGGTTTTTTAGTTATAAGACGCGGAATCATTTTAAAATCATTTTCACCAATTTTTATTAACTTATCACGATAACGTTCCTTACGATCTTCCTCTCCGGTTGCTTCTATCTTTTCAGTATATTGGTCAGCAATCTTTTTCTTGAGAATACTTAAAGTATAAACTTTTTTTTCAAGCTCACTACATTCACGACGAACAGTGTAATAATCTTCAAAAAGCTTATTTGGTTTAATATATTCTTTACATTCGATAATCTCATCCAGAAAAGTTTTAGTTGGCTTCTTATCAAAAAAACGAACCGCAGAACTTTTGTATGGTACATAGATGAGATAAAGCCCCTGGGCACCATGATCAATTTCATAATTTTTGCACAAACCCTGAAACCGTCTGGAAATCGATGCTTTAAGCAAAGACTTACAAGTTTTTACTCCTTCATATAGAGCCAACTCTTTTAAATTCATTTTCATGATAAAGTCCCACCAATTCTCTCTTTTCTGCTGCTGTATTTTTTCAGCACACATTGCATTGAGTTCGATGTTTTTTTCCAATGCTAATGAAAAAAGTTTTTGCTCTATTTCAGTAAGCTGTCCGGCTACAGTATGCCATACCTTACAAATATTATGAATGTGTATAGGCTTATGGCGAATAATTTCGCCGATAATTGTTTCGTCATCTTTGAAAAATTCGCTGTTTTTCATTTCATGCTCCTTTAATTTTTTATGAACTATTTTTGCTAATTCTACTAAAATAATATATAATTGTCAATTATACAATACTAGTGAACAAACATATGACTTCAAAACATTGGAACGTAGTACTGACAATCGCCGGGCTTATATTACTTGCTACTGTCGTCTATCTCTTAATCAACAAACCAACAGAAACTCCGTTAGTTAAGGAATCAAATTCAACCGAAACTGCTATACCGGAAACAAAAACTCCGGCTGAATCAACGAATACTGAGGAGAAAAGATTAGCAAGAGAATTTATTGAAGAAAATGCCAATGGATATTTATATACGAACAATGAATTTGGCTATAGTCTACAATTTCCAAAAACTTGGAAAGGGATGCAAACGACTTTAACAACGCGTGATATGCCGCCGACAATTCTTTTTGCCTTACCAACGGCCAACTGTAATGGCGAACCGGATATTGAGATTGGAAATTGTTTTGTCTATCCCTTGGCCATCAGCGCCTTTACTAAAGCCGAATGGGATAATGTGAAAAATGACGCTGTTCACCCAACAGAAGTAACTCGAAACGAAGAATATGTTTTTGCATATGGGCAATGGCAGGACGCGCCGGATGAATGGGCGACGATTAATTTAAATACAAATAAAGTTATTTCTTCTTTTGAGCTGTTGAAATAATTTAAAAACCACCAATCTAAACGAGAGGTGGTCTTTTATAATTACTATTTCTCCGAATAATATTTGTGTACAAGGATTATAAGTAATTGTTTTAATTCTTCACGGTTTTCAGGAGTGACGGTGATAATCTCAATGTCTTTTCTTTTTCTAACAGCCCGCGTGAATTGGCTATGGTAGACGCTTGATAATGTTGCTATGCAGATGTTTGTTGAATCAAGGTATCTTTTCACAAGCTTTTTAAAAATCTGCGAGTTTAACTGCATTTGTCCGATCTCATCTAAATAAAGAATACGTCCTGTTTCCCTTGGAATCATTATTATTTCGCCCAATGCAATGTTACTAATTCTATTAGTTTCAACTCCATAACGCGAAACCCTAATCTTACTTTCTGAATCAACATGAGCAATAACAGTGCCAGCAATTTTGAAACCAACTCTTTTACCGTATCTTTTTATTTCCTGAGTAAAAAATCCATGGCAAATATTCGCTCTCCATTTCTGTAACTCTTCAACTACCTTTATAAGTAAGGTTGATTTACCGCTTCCCGGTTCTCCGGTAAGAATAATATTTTTTTTCATTTTTTATTTAATTGCTTTAAACTCGAAATTATTTACTACAAAAAGTCCTTGATCCCTGGTCAACATTGTTCTAATGAACAAGTTGATTTTAAACCTTATTTTCAATAATTCAGATAAATCAGCAAACAACTGATCATTTTCATCTTTTGAATCAAAGGCTATTTTGCAGGCATCGTGTACATAGGACAGCACCAATGCTTCAACAATGTAGTTACAGTAATTAGGTCCGTTAAAGACGAATGGCACACTTCCCCCCATAATAAATGCTTCCGGATGTTTGTGCAATAAAAAATGCCGCAATTTTCTTGAAGATAATTTAAGAAAGTTCTTACGCAACTCAATAATAATTTCACCTTTCTTGTTTTCATACTCAATAATTTTGGCTTCAATTTTTTCCTTCTCGTCACCTCTTAATAAGGCAGCATCAGATTTGAGTAAGTTAATTCTTGTGACGAGAAACTTCAGAGTTCTTTTTACTAATTTTATATCAAACTCATTAGATACTTTTGTAACTTTTTTAGTTCTCATATATTTAATTGTTAAAGTTCGTGGATTGTGGACTTGAGGGGACTCGAACCCCTTACCTCTGCAATGCGAATGCAGCGCTCTACCAGATGAGCTACAAGCCCTAATCTTAGCTCAGGAAAATGGTCGGGCTGCCCGGAATCGGACCGGGGCTACATGCACCCCATGCACGCGTACTACCATTATACTACAGCCCGCAAACATAAAAATAGGCCTATGTCTAAACCTGCTCCTATCTTAACATAAAATATGGATA
>CAYGIU010000050.1:0-5866 GCA_964350015.1 uncultured Gammaproteobacteria bacterium | reverse complement strand
CCAAGCAATGGTTCCAAGAATCAATGAAAATAAAACATTAAAAGTTAAGCAAAGAAGATTATTCGTAGGATCACCCGGAATGTATTTAAGCGATGGAACAAGTAAAGTTACCAGCAATATTATCCACAAAGGATATAAAATGGTAATTTTCCAAGGAAGACCAAGAATGTACTTTGTATTCTTTTCATCCCATTTTTTCAAAAAGTTCATTCCAAGAACAAACTTTGAAAAAATTAAAAGTCCAAAAAAGCCGCTTAAAAAACCCATCCCTAAATCAACGCCGCTTATAGCTGCAAACACAATTGCCAGAAGAGCACCAATATAAAAATATTTTACGGTTGTTTTCATTTATATTCCCTTTTTAATTTGCGAATTATTTTTTATTAAGCTAATACTAATACATTTAAAGTCATTTGTCAATACAAAAAGCCCCGTAAAAACGGGGCTTTTGAGAACAAATCTTTGAATTAACTCTTGGCTCTCGCGTACTGCCAAATTCCGCCAATTCCCCACAGTGTTGCAATCATACAAAGCAACCAACCAAGAACTGGGATCGTAAAGATTATTGAAGAAACAACAATACCAATAACCATCGGCCACATCAGCGACGGTTGTTCAGGGGCTTTATCAAACTTCTTCATCAACCAACGTCCAAACATAACACCAAAGACAATGCTGCCAATACACAAGCTAAGTAGCCAGGCGGCAAACATAATGATTCCCAACGGCAATCCGATAATTGTTATACAAACGATAAAGGCTGCAATCGGCGCAACAATCGAAACGATCAATCCCCAACCGATTGAAGGCCAAGGTTTCGCATGCATTATATCTGTTATTTCACGCGCTGGCCGTTTCAACCAACCAACAAATACTAAACCGATAATCAAAGATGAAAAAATTCCGAAGAGCATTCCCCATGCCCAACCATTTTTTGAATCACGACGTTCATTTTTATTAAACGCTTTATAATCTTCTTTTTTTACTTCTCCCTTAATCGCACTGCCTTCTTCAATCGCTGCGTCAGACTTTGCGCGATAGGTAAGGTTACCATTTAATTTTGCAGTACTTGAAACAGTAAGCGAAGGACGAGGATTATTTTCCTTTGAACGATTATCATCCAAAAGCAAATAAACATTGCGACCAATAGTACCGGCAATCGTTGCAGCCGCTCCGGCACCATCGACATCGCGACCAATTTTTCCACGCAAATCAGCAAAGGCTGAAGCAAAGGACAGGTCCCAACCGATAGTGGCATCAGGATTAACAGTTACATTTGCTCCAGCGACGGTCACGTTACGCGCAACTTTCCCAGCAATCGTTATTGAGTTACCGGCACCGCGCACCGATCCGCCAACGTTTCCGTTGATAATAATACTTTGTCCAACGCACAATACATCACCGTCAACAGTACCGTTAACAGTAATTGATTGTCCGGCGCACACAAGGTCGCCTTGAATTTTCCCGTCAATCGTAATCGACGATCCGGCGGCATAGAGACTCGAGGCTACAACCTGATCTTTCGGTACATAAACCGAATCTTCAGCTTTCACCATCATCGCTTTAGCCGAGAGCGGCAAAATCAGCGCGACAGCTAATAGAGCAAAGAGACCTAACCTTGTCTTTGTCATATAAGTGTGATTAAATAATTATATTCTTATTATACTAAAATTAAGCAAAATTTGCGAATATGCTCTCATTTAGCGAACTAACAAAGGAAGACTCGGAACTGGCTGATATTATTGCCCGAGAAGGCAAGCGGCAGGCCGATGAATTAGAGCTTATCGCCTCGGAAAACTACGTTTCCGAAGCGGTTTTAGAGGCGCTCGCTTCTCCGCTGGCCAATAAATACTCGGAAGGCTATCCGGGCAAACGCTACTACGGCGGAAATCAGATTATTGATGAAGTTGAAACACTCGCCATAGAACGCGCGAAAAAATTATTCGGCGCGGAACATGTTAATGTTCAGCCTTTGTCCGGCTCTCCGGCCAATGCCGCTGTGTATTTCGCAACTGTAAAACCCGGCGATACAATCATGGGTTTACGCTTGGATCATGGCGGACACTTATCGCACGGTCATCCGGTAAACTTTTCCGGCATGTTATATAAATTTGTTCAGTACGGCGTCGGTCAAGACGGCCGAATCGACATGAATGAAGTCAGAGAAGTTGCCTTAAGAGAAAAACCAAAGATGATCGTCGCCGGATTTAGCGCTTATTCAAGAGATGTTGATTGGGAAGGCTTTAAAAAAATCGCTGATGAAATCGGCGCGATAACTTTTGCTGACATTTCTCATCCGGCCGGGTTGATTGCCGCCGGTGCGCTTTCCTCGCCTATTCCATTTTTTGATATTGTCATGACCACAACTCATAAAACATTACGCGGTCCGCGCGGCGCAATTATTATGTGCAAAGAAACATTTGCGAAACAAATTGATCGCGCTGTATTTCCGGGAATGCAAGGTGGCCCGCACGACAATATGACTGCAGCAAAAGCCGTTGCTTTAGGCGAGGCTTTGAAACCGGAATTTAAAATCTATGCCGCAACAGTTATTAAAAATGCGCAAGCAATGGTCGATGAACTTTTGAAACTTGGATACGAAATTGTTTCCGGCGGTACTGATAATCATTTATTTGTAGTCGACTTACGAAATAAGAATGTTGTTGGCAAAGAAGCTGAAGCAGCTTTAGAAAAAATCGGTATTTCTGTTTCGCGCTCAACAATTCCTAATGATCCAAATCCGCCGATGAATCCATCCGGCATCCGCGTCGGTACTCCGGCGATTACGACCCGCGGCTTAAATGAAACTGATTGCCGCTTAGTCGCGCAAATTATTGATAAGGCGATTATGAATAAAGATAACGAAAGCGTTTTGAATGAATTGAAAAGCCAAATTAAAGAACTGTGTAAAAAATATCCGCTAGCTTATTAAACATGAAACTGATTGATGGTCGACTCTTGGCCGAAAAAATTAAAGATAAAGTCGCGCTAGAAATTCACGACTTAAACGGCCCCCGACCGGGGCTCGCTATTATTTTAGTAGGCGAACGTCCGGATTCAACTCTCTATGTTAATTTAAAACAAAAACAAGCCGGGACCGTTGGCATTGATGCGCATGTCTACCGCCTAGACGAAGATGTTTCTCAAGAAGAACTTTTAAAAACAATTAACTTTTTAAATAACGATCCTGAAGTTGATGCAATGCTCGTTCAACTTCCTCTACCAAGTCACATTGATGCCGATATTGTCGTAAATTCCATTAATCCTGATAAAGATATCGATGGCTTTACTAAAATAAATATGGAAAGATTGATGTCCGAGAAAAGCGAGAGCGGCTTTATGCCTCCAGTGTATGCCGTAATACTCGCGATGCTCGCTAGTATCAACTTTGACATACAAGATAAAAAAACGATGCTCGTTGTTAACTCCGATATCTTCGAAGATAAATTAACAGAAATTTTGAAACGCCAAGGCGCACAAATAATCACTACAATGAAAGAAGCTGATTTAATTATTACTGCGGTCGGTAAAGCTGACTCCATTAATGCCGATATGGTTAAAGACAACGCGGTTATTATTGATATCGGTATTGCAAAAAACTCCGAAGGAAAAATTTGTGGAGATCTTGATTCCGAATCTTTGGAAAATAAACCAGGATATATGAGCCCAGTTCCGGGCGGCGTTGGACCAATGACTATCGCCATGGCTTTCTTAAATACAATGATCGCGTTTAAAAAACAAAAACATCTTGAATAATGTCAGAATCAAAACAACTACTACCTTTACTGGAAAAGCATTACGGATTTTCCTCCTTTAGACGGGGACAAGAAGAGGCAATTGAAAGCGTGCTCGAAAAACGAGACACGCTCGTTATTATGCCGACCGGCGGAGGAAAATCATTATGTTATCAATTACCATCCGTTGCCTTAACTGGGATTACATTAGTAGTATCTCCTCTTATCGCTTTAATGAAAGATCAAGTTGATAGCTTACAAAAAGTTGGAATTAGTGCGACATTAATTAACAGTACTATTAGTCCTGATGAAGCTAACCAACGTCTTGAAGAAGCGGCAGCCGGCGTTTACAAAATTCTATATATCGCTCCAGAGCGTTTTTATAATAGCCAATTCACAACTAAACTTCACACCCTAAAAGTTAATTTATTCGCCATTGATGAAGCTCATTGTATTAGCCAATGGGGACATGACTTTCGTCCGAGTTACCGTCGTCTTGGCGACGCAATCGAAGCCTGTGGTCGTCCTCCGGTTATTGCTTTAACCGCAACCGCAACGCCGGAAGTTCGCGAAGATATTATTGCACAACTTTCCTTAAAAAATCCCCTACAAATTGTTACGGGATTTGCCCGTCCTAATTTACAATTCGGTGTTGTTGAAACAACTGATGCACAAAAGCCGCGCATAGTACTTGATGTTATTCAAAGCCTTGAAGGCGGCACTGGTATTGTGTATGTTGGAACACGGGCTAAGGCCGATGGTTTACTTGAGTATCTACTTTCTGAAGGAATCGAAGCGGTTGGCTATCATGCCGGTATGCAGAATGAAGAAAGAAAATGGGTTCAAGAAAATTTTATGAATGGAACGGCGCAGGTCATCGTCGCGACAAACGCCTTTGGTATGGGTATTGATAAAAAAGATATTCGTTTTGTTATTCACTATGATTTGCCCGGTACTGTTGAAGCATATTATCAAGAAGCCGGTCGCGCCGGACGTGATGGGCAACAAAGCGTCTGCATGCTTTTATACCATCCTCGTGATCGTTACTTACGAGAATTCTTTATTCGCGGAGATAATCCGACTCCGGAATTAATCCGTGATGTCTATCGCTATTTATTAAAATTTGAAACACCAAATGTTTTAGTAACCTACGCCGATATTAAAGAAGCAACAGGCGATGACTCGCCCGAAATGGCCATTGGGACAGCCGTTAAAGTTTTAGAACAAGCGGGTTTAATACGCCGGGCTCGAGAAAAAAGCGGTCAGGCTTTTATTAAACTTACAAAATCAATTGATGAAGTATTAAAAGAATTTAGCTCTCGTTCCGGCAAGCAACGAGAATTATTTGAAAAGTTTTTTGCAAAATTTTCTAATGAACTTGGTCTTGGTCTTGAAATTAATCTAGAAGACGCTGCTTCGATTATAAATTCGAATAAAGAAATACTTGTCCGTATTCTTAAAAAACTTATGAAAGCCGAAGTCCTAGAATACCGCCCGCCCTTTAGAGGAACTGAAATCGAAATTTTGAAACAAGCCGATCCTCTTGATATTGAACTTGATACTAAAGCCCTAAAAGTTAAAGCTGCTCGAGCCTACGGCAAGCTTGATCAAATGGAAGAATATGTTTTTACGCAAAATTGTCGACAGCGTTACTTACTCGAATATTTCGGCGACGATGAACTTAAACGCTGTGAACGCTGTGATATTTGTTTAAAAGGTCAACGCGCAGAAGATGTAAATGAATATGCCGAAAAGAAAAGTACTAATAAGCTTTCAACAAAACTAACGCAACTTGAAACCTACGATTTATTGCTTAAAGGCAAATCAATTGAACAAGTCGCAACGATGCGGGAAATCGAACCGAAACAAGTTATCAGCCATATCAAATTTCTCGTCGATAAGAAACTAGTAAAAGATCCGGCGAAACTTTTATCTAAAAAAGATTTAGCAGAATTCAAGAAATAAAAAACCGCCCCCGAAGGAGCGATTTTTTTATTTGGCGTCTGCGCCTTTTTTCTTAGTAGCTTTCTTTTCTTGCTTTGCTTTGGTTCCTTCAATAATCTTTTGATTGATTAAGAGATTACCTACGCTTTGCGATAAGCCAGCACCTTTACTGATCCAATACTTAATAC
>CAYGIU010000049.1:4679-5872 GCA_964350015.1 uncultured Gammaproteobacteria bacterium | reverse complement strand
ATCTTAGATTTTAGAAGTTTAGAAATTTCTGCAAGAGAGAGTTCGTGAAATTTTTTGGCAATAATACGAGATTGAGGAACGGTCAGTCCCCAAAAAATATCGCCTTCGCCATATTCTCCTTTTTTCGTTTTAAAAAAGCGCTGAAGTAACAGTGCTTTTTTTGTATCTCGTAATTTCTTGGCGCTTGAAACAACAGACGCTGCAGAGCTCATATCTTATCCTTGAAATTGAACTGAGAAATTATACATGCCCATACTGCACAATGCTTTTAGCGTTGTACCGGAGCTTTGTGCTGGAATTTCAATGTCAGTTGTTCCCGAAGGCGGCAAATTCTTTGAATATCCAATCGAAGGAATACGCAGTGCTGAAGAGCAATCAAAAGTACTGGAAGTTTTAACGCGCAAGATTGTTGGCGTATTTGCTTTTGCCGTGGAGACGCGCGGCGCATATCCGCCTTTAGCGGTAATTTCAATAACTTGTTTGCTGTTTTCGGTACTAACATTATTACTAATGCCAGCGGAAGCAACGGGTGAATCTGTTTTAGCTTGTTTATTAGCAAAAATCATCCAGCCCAGGGCAACGATTGCGACAAACAACAAACCAATGGCAATATTTTTTTTCATAGTGATTCTAGTATAGCGCAATTTAGAGATTGAATAAAGGCGGAATGATACCTAGCGCTGCTAGAGCGTTCAATATATTAAAGAGCGCAAACAATATGACTATAATACCCATTATTTTGAAGAGACGGCCGGACTTGGCCTGTAGTCGTTCAACGTACTTAGAGCCAAAACTGATAAGAGCGAGGATTGGTAGAGTACCTAAGGCAAAAGAGAGCATTATACCGCTGGCAGTAGTAAAACTATGAGTTGATAGAGCATAGACTTGCATTGACTGGGTAAAGCCGCAGGGCAGGAAAAAAGTTAAGGCACCAACAGCAAAAGGCATGATACTCGAATTGAATGAAGAAAGAGAAAAAACTTTATGACCGATTGATTTCGGCATTGTGAATTGGAAGCGTTTAGCCCAGGGAAAAACATCGAGCAAATTAATTCCTAATCCAATCATCACTATGGAAACAACTAAGCTTAATAAAGAAGTGCCGATAGCGCCTAATTCAAAGGCTCCGCCGATCAAGCCAATAACTCCTCCGAGAACAAACATCTCGAGGCGTCTAGCCCTAAAAAGTTGCA
>CAYGIU010000049.1:3557-4669 GCA_964350015.1 uncultured Gammaproteobacteria bacterium | reverse complement strand
CCGATAAGACGTCCGACATGAAACATAATATGCGGACGAACTGAAGATCCTTGTTTAGCAAAGCTTGCGGAAAGTGAAAGAACTAATCCACCGACGACAGCCATGCAGGTGGAAAGTGAAGCAATGATTCCAATAAAAAAGGCGGTACTGTAGCCCACTGAAGAAGCGGTAATTAAATTAGCTAAACCAGCTTTTTGTAAAAGTAAGATTAAAGCAACAAACAATAATGCTATCGGTACTGCCCATTTAAAGTCCTCCCAGACAGCGTTATGCTTTTCAGCGCTTTCCGATAATGAGTAGCCGTATTGGGTTAAGGCCGTGCTTAGTTTCTCGCGTACTTTGTCAGGACTCTCAGTGCCAAAATCGCCGCTTACTACAACTGTATTTTTTATTAAACTGGCAGTTGCTTTGGCAACACCTGGAATATTAGTCAACTCAGTTTCAGTAAGAACAACGCAGGCCGCGCAATGCATGCCTTTAATATGAAATGTGTAGCTCTGCATATTATAATTTCTTTGTTTTTAATCGTAAGGAATTTCCAACAACCGAAATACTTGAAAGAGCCATCGCTAAACCGGCAAAAATTGGATTAAGTAATATTGCGAAAAATGGGAAGAGAATCCCACCGGCTACTGGAATACCAATTATATTATAGATAAATGCCCAGAACAAATTTTGCTTTATACCGCGCATCGTTATGTGCGACAAATTAATGGCTTTGGCAATCTTTGAAATATCGCCGTTTAGTAATGTTATACCGGCTGATTCAATAGCAACGTCAGTTCCGGTTGCCATCGCAATACCAACATCAGCTTGCGCTAACGCCGGAGCGTCATTAGCGCCGTCGCCAGCCATAGCAACAATATGTCCTTTGGCTTGCAGCTCTTTAATTTTTTTCATTTTATCTTCCGGACTCGCTTGCGCAATAACATCAGTGATTCCAACTTGCTTAGCAATATAATGAGCGGTCTGTGCATTATCACCGGTCATCATTGTGATATTAATATTAAGCGATTGTAGCTTTTTAATAATCTCTACAGACTCAGGTTTTATTTGATCGGAAATATATATAATCGCTAAAACAGAGTCGCTTGAAGCGAGTATAATTGGAG
>CAYGIU010000049.1:0-3547 GCA_964350015.1 uncultured Gammaproteobacteria bacterium | reverse complement strand
TTTTGCCTTGGCTAGTTTTTTCTAAAATGGCTTCTTCTTTAAAATCTAAATTATGTTCTTTAATAAATTGTACGCTACCAATATAATATTTTGTTCCATCAATAATAGCTTCGACTCCCTTACCTCTATAGCTTCTGAACTCAGTTATAGTTTTTAAAGAAATCTTTTGATTTGTCGCCGCTGTGGTTAATGCTTGAGCAAGAGGATGCTCAGATTTTTTTTCAAGTGATGCGGCTATAGAAATTATTTCTTTTTCGCTTAGTTTAGATTGATTGTTGATCGAATCAAGCTCGGGTCTGCCGCGTGTTATTGTTCCGGTTTTATCAATAACTAAAGAATTGATTGAATGTAGCTTTTGCAGTGTTGCGGCATCCTTAATTAGAATCCCTTCACGCGCTCCTTTACCAACACCAACAATAATGGCCGTCGGTGTCGCTAGGCCAAGCGCACAGGGGCAGGCGATAACTAAGATTCCGACAAAGCAAAGTAGTCCATAAGAAAGTGATTGAGTAAAGCCAATGTATTGCGGGCCAATAAAGAGCCAGACTCCCAAAGCAACGAATGATAAGACTAAAACAATCGGGACAAAAACCGCCGAAATTTTATCAGCTAGAGCTTGGATCGGAGCTTTACTTGATTGAGCTTCTTCGACCATAGCAATAATATGAGACAATAAAGTGTCTTTACCGATCTTTGTTGCTTGCATCGTCAGAGCGCCGCTTGTGTTAATAGTTCCGGCAGCTAATTCATCATCGAGGTGTTTTGAAACGGGAATTGGTTCGCCGCTAATCATGCTTTCATCAACATAGCTTTCGCCATCAATAACTTTGCCGTCAACCGGAATTTTTGTACCCGGCTTGATAATAATGTGATCACCAACAACCACTTCTTCAATCGGAATTTCAATTTCTTTTTTGTCTCGTATAACAAGAGCAGTTTTTGCCTGAAGCTGTAGTAGCTTTTGAATTGCTTCACCAGTTCGTTTTTTAGAACGAGTTTCTAGAAATTTTCCCAAAGAGATAAAAACAATAACGACAATTGTTACGTCATAGTATGTATGTGCGCCGTTAAGGTATTGCGGCATGGCGACTTCTAAAATACTAACCACAAAACTGTATATAAAAGCAACGCTAGTTCCAAGTCCGATTAAAGTGTCCATATTCGCTTTGCCAAAACGAATAAAGCGCCATAAGCCGGCAATATAGGGTCGTCCGAGTGTAACAAAAATATAAGTTGCTAGTATCGGCCAAAGATGATGCATGAATTCTTCAAGTAAGAGTGACATTTCCGGTAAGCGATTCAAAGCAATAAGTGTTTCCCAAAACATTGCAAGAATACTTAGTCCGGCAATAATGAGTGGTAACTTTAAATTTGTTGGTTCGGCGCTCATTTCGTGATTATGTTCTTTCATATCATCACTAAGCAACTCATATCCGAAAGGTTTTAATTTTTTTGAAAATAACTCAGTATTTATAGATTGATCAAAAGCAATCTTAACGCTTTCTGTTGCGTAGTTTGCGCTTACCGAAGAAACTCCAGTTTCTTTTTTAAGAGTTTTTTCAATGACATGAGCGCAGGAGGCGCAGTGCATGCCTGTTACTTTAAATGATTTTGTTGTCGGCATATTATTTTCGTTTAAGACGATACACTTTTAAGATTTCTTCAGTAGCTTGCTTCTCTTCACCTTTTGCAACCTGATGCACTAAGCAGGAAGAAAGATGACTTTCCATCAAAGCGTCTTCAACGCCGGAGAGAGCTTGCTTCACGGCAGAAGTTTGTGTAATAACATCGATGCAATAGACGTCTTTTGAAATCATATCTTGCAGGCCGCGAACCTGACCCTCAATGATTTTTAAACGCCGTAGCAGTTTTTGTTTGTCTTGTTTCATATGATTCTAGTATATACCCTATGGGGGTATTATGTCAAAAGGCCTATAAACAAGCTAGGGAATAGGTACTATTGACAAAAACAGTGTTTTGTGATATGATTCTATATCAACTACGGCTTGTAAATTGCCAAAATAATATAAAGAAGGGAGAGCATCATGCTTTCATTACGAATGAAAGCTCTTGTGGAAAGCATGCCTTTCTTAAAAGAGGCTGAAACACGAGAGACGTTTTTCAAACGTATCGCTAAAATTTATGTACCTAATGATAAGCGGTATAAAAAGATTGAAAAAGCTTACAATTGCGCTAAAGATGCTTTCCGTTATAGAAAAAGGGAAAGTGGTGAAAGATACTTTGAGCACCTGAGAATGGTCACGCTCATAGTTATTGATTATCTTGGAGTAACCGATTATAGGGTTATTATTGCGGCTCTGTTGCATGATATTGTTGAAGATAAAAAGGAATGGACAATAGAACGTGTTGCAAAAGAATTTAATTCTTATATAGCATACTTGGTTCAGTTGCTTACAAAGCCACCCGAAGAAGAATGCTCAAGTGATCAGGAACGCGATGATATATATCATCAGCGCTTTGAACACGCTCCACGTGATTTTTTCTTAATTAAAATTCCGGACCGTTTTCACAATATCACCACAATCGGTTATTGCAGCGCGTCAAAACGTCGCAGAAAAGTTCTTGAAACTGAGATCCATTATATTCATTATGCAAAAAAGCATAACATTATGTTTTATGAATTAAGGGAGGCGGTTGCAATTGCAAAGTTAATTCGACGTAGGTATAAAAAAGTAAAATAAATAACAAAATAATATACAGAAACATTAAAAGGAGAATACACATGACATTATTAACAGTATTACTGGCAGTGCCCAGTGTACCTGCACTAATAGCAATGGTTGTAGTTATTGCATTTATTGTAGCGGTAATATTCAACACCTTTTTTACAGTTGAACAGCAAACTGTTGCAGTTATTCAAAGGCTTGGAAAATTTCATAAGCTTGCGGATCCGGGTTTGAATATTAAAGTCCCTTTCATTGACTCTGTTGTAGATAGAGTTAACATGAGAGTTCAGCAACTTGATGTAAAGGTTGAGACAAAGACAAAAGATAATGTTTTTGTCCACGTGACAGCTTCGGTTCAGTACAAGGTTTTAGTGGCGCAGGTCAAAGATGCATACTATAAACTAAATGATCCGCAGGTTCAAATAAATTCCTACGTATTTGATGTAATACGTTCAAAGGTTCCATCAATGGAATTGGATGAAGTATTTCTTGAAAAAGATGCTATTGCTAAAGAGGTCACTGCAAGTCTTACAGAGACAATGAAGGAATACGGTTATGAAGTTGTAAAATCCCCTATCACTGACATTGAACCCGATAAAAAAGTTAAAGAATCAATGAACAGGATCAATGCAGCATTAAGAGATAAGGACGCTGCAGAAAATGAAGGTGAAGCAAAAAAGATTCTTATTGTAAAAGATGCAGAGGCTAAGTCAGAAAGCAAAGAACTCCAGGGAAAAGGAATTGCGAAAATGCGTAAGGCAATCGTTTCTGGTTTTAAAGAAGCTGCTGAGGATTTACAGAAAATAATGCCTAATGCCTCCGCTGAAGATGTTATGAAGCTTATATTGACCACCCAGTAT
>CAYGIU010000048.1:3801-5985 GCA_964350015.1 uncultured Gammaproteobacteria bacterium | reverse complement strand
ATGTCCCATTTTTTCTTTTTTTGTTTTGAGAGATAAAAACATATGAACTTATTATATCACAAATAAAAAAACAGCAGAACCTTTTATGATTCTGCTGGTTTAAATGATTTTTATAATTTTATTTATTTTGTTGCAATGTTGTTTGGAAATTCTATATCTTTTGGCCATTCAAAGCTTGCCTCTTTAAGAGTGAGCTCTTTAGGTTTTGGAAATAAGAAGGACCAAAAGCTATTTTTTACTAAAGCTTTAAACTCATTCAACTTATCCTCGTATAATTTTCTCTTAAGCCGCAGTACTCCATTTTCGGTTTCTAACGATTTAACTCGTTTGTTATCCTGAACTAAGTTGAAGTTAATTTCTGAAATCTTTTTCAATTCCTGCTTTAGCTTGCTTTCTTCGGTATAAGCCTTTTTGCAAGACGGAACATTTGCTTTATTATCCACAAAATATTTGTAGATTTTTAGCATTGAGTTAATATTTTTGCCTCTCATGAGTATCTCTACACCTTCTCGTGAAAGTTCAGTGTTACCGATTTTCAAAAATATATCTGAGTTATCGCCACCCGGATTAATGAATGCCCCATCACATACTGTGATTCTTGAGGCCATTGCATTTGCTTTTAGGATAAAATCATCAGGCATAAACTCTTCACGGAATGTATAAATGTGTTTTGATATAAAACACTGTAAATATTTTTCACGTCCCTGAGTAATAACCTTTGAACTGATTCCTAAAAGCTCCTGGAGTTGGTTGATCTTTTCCTTGTTCTCGCCAGGCTTGAAGTAAATTCTGAATGATAGTGACATGATATGTCTCCTTGTTTGTGCTGTTTTCGCTATTTGAATTTTTTTAAAGTTCTAAACGCTCCAATCAGCCGATTAATGAACAATATTGTTCAGTAGAAGATTCTACCACAAAAATATAATATTGTCAATAGTATGTATCTTATGATAAATTGGCTAAAATATACATAATCCTTGACAAAAAACCAATTTTCATGTTAGATATGGGCAAGAGAAAATTACATTAATAATTAAATAACTCTGAAAGGAGAAGGCATGGCAAGAAAGAACGCTACATCAGATCCAGCCCCGGAAAGCGGTCTGGAACTAAAACGCGGCGCCCTTGGCGCAGTTGTCGATTTCGAGCTTATATTTGAAAAAGGAATGACAGCGCTTAAGATTCGCAATACTCATCTCAAGAAAAATGGAACGGATGACCCTTATACGAGGGAGTTACTTGAAGAAGCGGAAAAATTCAAAGAGATGTATTTACTAAAACCGGTCAAGAACATTCTTGAGGAGCATCCAGCGTATTCTTGGTTTTCCAGGATAAAAGGCATCGGCAACGAAAATATCGCCAAGGTAGTTACCTTTATTGATATTAAAAGAGCCGAGTCAATTAGCGCGCTGTGGAAGTATGCCGGTTATGCCGTTGTTAACGGAGTAGCTGAGCGCCCTAAAAAAGGCGAGAAACTTGCTTTTAATATGGAGCTCAAGACGATGTGTTACCGAGTCGGTGCTGCTTTGCTTAAAGCGCACGCGCTGGCTAGTGCATCAAAAGCAAAAGTCGGAACGAAGTTCGGATATTTTTATGAAAAATGTCTCGAGCAGGAAAAGCGTAAGTTCGAAGCTCAGGGCAAAACGGTATTACCAACGGAAGAATGGGTTAAGACCAGTAAGAAAGCTGAGCATCCGGAAAATCTTGTCAGTGAGTATTATGTTCATAACCGCGCAGTCAGGCGGATGATCAAACTTTTTCTCGCCTGTCTTTGGATGTACTGGCGTGAGGCGGAAGGTTTACCATTGCGCGACCCCTATGCGCTCGATAAAATGGACCATACGACTCTGATAACACCAGAAGAAATGGTTGACAGGGAAGTAAAAAAAGTAAGGAATAAAAAGAAAGCAGCTTAGTCATGCTCTAAAAGAAAACCAGTAAGGGCAAGCGAGCCAGAAAAAATAAGCAAATCACGCAACTAAAGCGAGTCAATAGAAAGAAGAAAACCAATATCGCCAAGCGAGCCACGAGTAACAAGAAAACCAGCCGTAGAGAGCGAGCCATTTTATTGAAGCAAACCAATCAAGTAAAGCGAGTCAGTTAATTTAAGAAAACCAGAAGAAGTAAGCGAGTCAAGTTCAACAAGAAAACCAGGCAATGTAAGCGAGCCAATAAAGATCAGAA
>CAYGIU010000048.1:0-3791 GCA_964350015.1 uncultured Gammaproteobacteria bacterium | reverse complement strand
GATGTTATTGCGGATGAAAGATTGATCAAACGTTTTAAATCAGAAATAATCTCTTCAACTAACTCATTAACGGGTCTTGTCGTTTCAATCTTTATTTTCTTTCCTGGCAATTTTTCATACACTGATTCTTTGTCATTCGAATATACTGACAAATCACGCTCATGGTCATGATGCGCCGGATGGCGCAAACGTGTATCAAAACGTTTTGTTTTTTCTTCGTCGGAAATAGTGCAGATAATGTGAATGAGGTTTGCTTTGTGCTCATCCATCCATTTTTTAAAAAGTGTATAATCATCTTCAGCCATAAACGGCGCTTCAAGCATAATATCAATATTGTTTTGAATCATTCGTTCTGCTAATTCAAATAATATGGCCATTGAAAGTTTGCTAGATTTTTGACTGTCATCAAAAGTTTTCATATTCAAAAGAGTATAAAGACTTTCTTTTAAAATATCTTTATGAAGACAGGCCATATTAAGCTCTTTCGAAAGAGCTTGCGCCAGGGTCGTTTTTCCCGAACCCGGTAAACCGCAGATGATAATTACATTAGGCATATACGCATTCTAGCGCAGAGATTAGGCTTTGTCAGCCCCTTAGCTTAATGTTGAATAATAAGTGATTTTAAGCTACACTACTCTCGATATGATTTTCTTTCTCTATGGTCCGGACAAGTTCCGCGCCAGCCACAAAATTAAAGAATTAAAGGACAAATTCATTCTCGAGGTTGATCCGCATGGAACTAGCATCGTTGAACTTGATGGAACAAAACTAAAGCTTGAAGAATTGTCCGATGCCTATCGTCCGCAATCACTTTTTGCGAAACGACGTTTTATCTTAATCCGCGATATGCTAATGTCGCGCAATAAAGAGTTAGCTGTTGAGTTGGTTGAGTTTTTGAAAAAAGAAAAAAAGAATGAAAACATTTTAGTGATTTGTGAGTATTCAATTACTGAAAAAGGAAGCGGCGCGAAAAAAACTATCGGTCGTGCCGGCAAAGATGGAAAAGTTGTCGCTTTGTTAAAAGATGAAAAAAAACTATTTGAGTATTTAACAAAAAATGGCTATGCGCAAAGCTTTATGCCGCTTTCGTCATCCGAGTTAGTAAAAGCGATGGCGCGCTTAGCTAAGGATTCGGGAGTTTCAATTTCAGTGCCGGCAGCTAATTTACTAGTCGCTTTGGTAGGAGCGGATTTATGGAAATTATCGAGCGAGATCGAAAAACTAGCCGCCTATAAATTAGCAACGATTCACGACGATGCGCCGATTATTGGCGAACAAGATGTTAGATTGCTTACGCCGGAAACGTTATCCGAAACTATTTTTGCGTTGACTGATGCTTTGGCGGCGCGGCGTGCCGATACGGCTCTGCGATTATTGCGTGAACAATTTGAAGCCGGCGCCAATGAACAATATATAATCACTATGCTTTTGTGGCAATATAAAACTTTGGCATCAATCCGCCAGGCGCTTGATCAGGGAGCAACAGCGCGCGAACTCGCTCCGGTGATCGGATTGCATCCCTATGTTTTAGAAAAGAATATCAATCAGGTACGCCGCTTTAGTTTTGAATATCTTCAATCAATGATTAATCGCTTAGTTGAAATTGATTATCGCCATAAATCCGGAAGAGGAACAATTGAAGAATTGTTACCGGTATTACTTTCTCAGGTATAAAAAAACATCCGCCCGAAGGCGGATATTTTTTATTTCTTTGCAATCTTGTTAACTGCTTTATGTAATCTAGATTTCTTTCGGTCGCGGGTGTTTTTTTTGAGAACTCCCTTTTGAGTTGCTTTATCAAGCGATTTCAAAGCGCTCTTTAAAGCTTCGCGAGCAACTGCTTCACTGCCATCAGTAATGGCTTTGCGAACCTTCTTAATCATTAAGCTAAGTTCATTCTTAACCGCGCTGTTTCGTTCTTCACGGCGTGAGCCTTTGCGAAGTTCCTTCTTTGCTGATTTAATTTGTGGCATATTAGATGTAAATAATAACGTTTTGCTATAGTATCACGCTAAGTGTAATTTGTAAAGATTGACAGCGTTTGTATATAGTATAGGATGACACGTATATGGACCCAATCACCCAAGAAATTTTTGAACTAGTTAAGCTCAAGGTGGCCGAACAAGCCGCTTATGATCGAGACGCTTATAAACAGATTGTTGAAGAAACGATTGAGTATTACCGCGAACGTGGATTATTAACCGATGATGATAATGATGAGTTTATACAAGGCCAGATTATTGATATGTGGGAATACATTCAAGAGCATGCAAAGGATAACTAAAAACACCCGCTCATTAGCGGGTGTTTTTTTATTTAATTCCTAATTCTTTTTTTCGAGCGATTGCTTTATCAAGCGTCATTTTACGAAGGCGAATATTTAATGGAGTTACTTCGACAAGTTCGTCATCAGAAATATATTCAAGGGACTCTTCAAGGTCCATTGTTTTTGGTGCTTTGAAATGTTCGGAAACGCCGTCGCCTTTCGAACGCATGTTTGATAACTGTTTTGCTTTACAAACGTTTACTTCCAAGTCTTCTGAACGGGAATTTTGTCCGACGATTTGTCCTTTATAGACCGGAATGCCGGGACCGAAGAATAGGATTCCGCGATCTTGGATATTAAGTAATCCATACAAGTTAGTCGCACCATTTTCGAAAGCAATAAGCGAGCCGCGATCGCGTTCCGGCCACGGAGCACTATCTTGTCGGTAATCTAAGAAGCTGGTATTGATCAAACCGAGTCCGCGTGTATCTGATAAAAATTCAGATCGGTAGCCGAACAAACCACGAGTTGGCATATAGAAATCAAGGTAGGTAATATTGCCGTCTTTGCGCATGTCTTTCATTTCAGCATGACGGGTTCCTAATTTTTGAATAACAGTTCCCGAATATTCATCCGGAACTTCGATAAAGATTTCTTCGTAAGGTACAAGCGTCTTGCCGCCAACTTCTTTGGTAATAACTTGTGGGCGGGAAACTTGCAGTTCATAACCTTCGCGACGCAAACGTTCAATTAAAATTGCTAAGTGAAGTTCACCGCGTCCCGAAACTACCCAACCGCCGCTTGGATTGTCATCAACATTAAGTGCCATGTCATTTTCAAGTTCTTTCATTAAGCGTTCTTGAATCTGTCGGCTTGTAGTAAACTTTCCTTCTTTTCCGGCGAACGGAGAATCATTGACCATGAAAACCATTTTTACTGTCGGTTCTTCAATATGTAGTAAAGGTAGAGCTTTTGGATTATTAGGATCGGCAATTGTTTCTCCAATTGTAATATCATCGATTCCCGAAATTGCGATAATGTCGCCGACTGAAGCTTCTTTAGCATCAACGCGTTCCAAGCCGAAATAAGTCATTAAGGAAACAAGGCGATGAGTAGAGATTTGTCCTTTACGGTTTATCAAAGCAATTTGTTGTCCGGCCTTAACAACGCCGTTATAAATTCGCCCTGTTGCAATACGTCCTTTAAAAGCGTCACCGGAAATTGTTGTAATTAAAATTTGTAGTGGAGCAGTCGGATCACCGCTTGGTTCTCCAACGTGTTTTAGAATTGTTTCAAAAATCGGGAAAATGTTTTTCATCTCTGCCATTGAATCGCTTTCTCCGGCCAAGCCGTTCTTAGCAGAAGCATAGACAATCGGGAAATCGATCAAATGGTCGGGAGCGCCGAGTTCAACAAACAAATCAAAAGTTTTATTTAAGGCATAGTCGACGCGAGCGCCGGGTTTATCAATTTTGTTAACGACAACGATAATTCGTAAATCAAGTTCCAAAGCTTTTTTTAAAAC
>CAYGIU010000047.1:3884-6208 GCA_964350015.1 uncultured Gammaproteobacteria bacterium | reverse complement strand
GATTTAGTTTTAAAATATCTTTCTTTTTCTTAAAAAATCTGATTTTTGCAATCTGCCAATTTATCATAGATTATGCGTTTTTGTCAAGTATTAGTTCAAAGTGCCAATTTATGGCCAAAAATCATAATAATCGGTATAATATACGTACATCAGCTAAACACTTTCAGTGTATGATGCATTAACAAATATTTTTCATTTTTATGAAACATAATAAGGACTTGGGGCTCTTTTTGCTCCGTCTTGCTCTTGCGCTTGTCTTCATCGCGCACGGTTGGGCCAAACTTAACGGCCTTGGAATGACCGAATCATTCTTCTCATCAGTCGGCATTCCGGCAGCCGGTGCTATGGCCGTCATTGTCGCACTCGTCGAACTTCTCGGCGGTATTTCAATGCTCGTTGGTTTATTCACCAACTACTCAGGATGGCTTTTGTTTGTCGTCATGGGCGTTGCAATCTTACAAGTTAAACTTGCGAAGGGATTTGTCGGCGGCTATGAATTTGAATTAACATTGTTACTAGCGTCACTCGCTGTAGTCTTTACCGGACCAGGCGAATGGACGATCATGAAATTGATTCGAAAGAATTCTTAATTTTATAAATTAAAAGACCGGATTTGTTCCGGCCTTTTTTTTATTTTTTTAAAAGATATTTTTCTAAACACTCTGATGTAAGAAGTACTGTGTGATCCGCTGTGTTTTTTAATTGCGGAGAATACTGATAATCAAATCCAATGTATTCAACTTTCTTATTATAAGATTTCACTCGTTTAAAAAGAGGCAGGAAGTCGTTGTCTGAACTTACAATAATAGCAACGTCATAAGTATCTAAAATCGCTCCGCTCACAACATCCATCGTTAACAAGGTATCTACACCTTTTTCGTATTGCTTTTGACCGTTTTGGATTATTTCTCCTTCACATACTGTAAAGCCTTTATGCTTTAGCATCAGTGCAAAGCGCTGTTTCGCAATTATGAGTCGTTCAAGTTCCGGCGATTGATTATTAAAAGAAAAAATTGCAGTATAGAAACTTTTTCCTGCACAATCTCTACCCTTCAATAAATCCTCAACAAACAAAGCAAAGTTAAACTGTGTCCCCCTACCAAATAAATATCGTTCTTTCAGTGCGTCTAAACTATATACCTTATTTACTCCCAATGGACTGAGATTTTTAACAGTGACCGTCTTTAGTGAATTATAAAAATTACTGCCATCAATAAATATAGCTGCGCGCTGAACACGAACTGGCTCGGGCTGTTCATCAGCTAATATTTCTTCGGGTATTTCTTTTGGTTCGGGAACTGGTTCTTCAGGGGCTGCTCGCCTGCGAGAAAGCCATTCAATAAACCTTGTTATGAATTTGGGCATGGCCCTATCCTCTTCTTTCTTTAAAATTTTTATGTACTGACTTCAGCCTATCAAGTGCTAATTATTATTGCAAGCTCCTTACTGATAGGACGGAGATTGCTCATTAATATTTTTACAATCATTAACTCTTCGGGCCAAAACATATAAAACGCTTGATAAGCGGTTAAGATATTTTTTGATATGTTCCGATGGTTCAATAGCTAAAACCGCACGTTCGCAGCGCCGCGCCAAAGCTCGACCAAAGTCGAGACTGGCACTCAATTCCGACCCGCCCGGTATAGTAAAGCTCTTACGTTCCTTTAATTGAGGCGCAATATAATTAATAATTGATTCAAGTTCTTCGCTCTGCACTAACTCAATCTTCTTATCGGCACCAGCCAACTCAGCTTGAATAATAAACAAATGTTCTTGTAGTCTAATGAGAAGTTCTTTAATTTCTAGAATAGTTGTTTCAGTATCAGATGCTGCTTTAGTCGCACAAAAGCCAAGCCAACAATTGAGCTCATCAAGCGAACCAAGGGCTGCAAAAATAGCGTCTTGTTTTGAGACACGGTCTTTAGAGCCGAACAACGTAGTTGTTCCACCATCTCCTTTACCCGTGTAATACATATTAGATTTCGCAAGTTCCGCCGGCACAAGCTAATTCGCGGCGCATTTCGGTTTCATCTTGTGCTTCGTAGGTAACAATTTTTGAATAATCTAAGTCCTCAAATTTCTTTAACATTTCTTCGTAACGCGCTACATCAATTTCTTCATACGGTGCAAGTTGATAAACGTGATTTGAGCGGGGCAAGAATGAAAGTCCACCGATAATATCCCAATGCTCGTAAACCCAGTTAGCAACAGCAAGCCATTCATTCTCACTGATCGAAACCGTTACCGAAGGATTATGTTCTGTATATAATTTTTTTACTTTTTTCCAATGCTCGAGCATAGCGAGTGCTGACAAATCATCTTTA
>CAYGIU010000047.1:3416-3874 GCA_964350015.1 uncultured Gammaproteobacteria bacterium | reverse complement strand
GTCCGGAGCCTTGATAGGAAATTCAAAAACGTATGTTGTTGCACTACCAAAAGCCTGGCCAACTTCCGGTTGGTATGGTAATCCTTGATCGCGTAACATTTTAAATAATGAATCGGTTCCCGAAATACGAACACGACGAATATAATATTGTGCGTGACGCGGATGCATTCCGGAAGCACAATCAACTAATTGCGAAACTGTTCCCGATGGCTTAACGCAGGTAATGCAGGTTGACTCACTAATTTTAAGTCGCTTGGCATAATCTTCATTAGCAACAATTGCCGCTTCCCGCATTTTTTGCAAAGCGCTGTCTTCGCGCACCGCCGGACAATCCCATTGACCGGTAATCGAAACGCCGAGCAATCTTTCCTTCTCACAATTCTTCTGCCACTCTTTTGAAAGATACGGAAAGAAAGTAAGAGAAGGTAAGCGTGGGGACTGGACTTTTTATGGTCATC
>CAYGIU010000047.1:0-3406 GCA_964350015.1 uncultured Gammaproteobacteria bacterium | reverse complement strand
GTTCCGATCAATGTTGCTAATTTAACTTTTCGCAACAAATCAACTTCCGTATCGCCCGGACGAGCGACAACTTCGGATAAGTTACAAAATTGTTTTGATTGCAAAATAATTTCACCGCAAGGGTTTGTTCCGATTGAACCGATAATGTTTTGACCACTCGCATCAAAATAACCGTTATAGGTTCGCAATACTTTTAAGCGACGTTCTGGTAAAGTTTTAGCTAAAGAACCGCGGTTAAAGATACCGCGTTCGCCTGAACCGGATTTAATAAGAGCCGTCCATTCATCCAAGAATTCTTCGCTCGTTGGTTTTTTAAGATAGACAGCCGAGTTATTAGCCAATGAACGCTGCGGTTCAGTAACATAGAACTGGCCTTTCTTAGCATCACGGATTTCCTGGTCATCAAGGTCGGAAAGTGAAATCATAGCGCTGCGACGAACGCCGCCGGCAACAACGCAATCGCCAATCATACAAATAATATCGTGCAAATCAATGTTACGTAGACGCTTACCCTGACGGCCTAACATCTTGCGTCGTGTGAAATCGAGCAAACGAATCAACGGTTCGGGACCGGAACTCTTTCCGCCCATAGTTTTCAAACGTGCTCCAGCTGGTCGCAATTGTGAATAATCAAAATCTAAATCGTCACCATTAGCCCAGGCTTTCATTCCTAAGGCCAATGCATCGGCCCAACCTTCTTTGCTATCAGCAACAACGAGCGTATCTAATTTTTTTCCTGTTTGGATTTCAATTTGCGGGAAGCGTTGTACATTTTGACTTTCTACTGACCAACCGACGCCCGTGCCGCACATCGACACATACATTATTTCGGCCAAGTCTTGAAAATTTTGCGGAGCAATGTATGAGCAGTTGTACGCACAAACATTTGTATTGCGTGCGGCGTTGCCCGCGAATTGCAATAAACGCATTGAGGGCATAACGTCTTGATGTAAAATTGCGCTCGTCAATTCGGCATACTCATCATCGCTGATAGCGGATCCGATATTTTCTTTCATGAACCTAATATAACGATCAACTGTTTCGATCCAGGTTTCCCGGCGCTGTTCCTCTTCAATCCAACGAGCGTAGGTTCGATAGTAAATAAACTCTGACAAAGTATTTTTAAAATATTGCTTGCTCTCAGTCGCCAACTTCTTAACATGTTCCGGTACAACACCTTGCTTAACACGCAACTCGCTTCGCTCTTGACGATAAAGAATGTAAGCTTTGGCAACCTTAGCAAAACCATTAACCATTAATTCCTCTTCAACAATGTCTTGAATCAATTCAACAGTCGGCAAAAAGTTATCATCTTTAGAAACTTTTTTTAATTTAATAAGATCAGCCTGCACTTTCTTAGCAACAGTTTCCGGAAATCCATTTACCTCTTCACCAGTCGCAGCAAACGCTTTAGTAACAGCTCTTTCAATTTGCGTAAGATCAAATTCTACTGTTGTTCCGTCGCGCTTGCGAATTTGTTCGACTGTTGTGGAGAATGGCTTGATCATATGCGTAAATATGAAGAATATAAAAATTAATAATTGTTATTTTGAGAGCTGACAGCCGTATTTTTTAGTGCTACAGTATAGCTGTCGCGTAGCGCCCCCATTATACCAATTATTTTAGAGCGACACAACATGTAGTGTTATCAACAGGCCTCCAGACACCATATACTATGAAATCACTCGCAAAATTAAAGAATTCTAGTCTGTCATTTCTCTACCGCCGACTGGCTAAGCCGATATTTTTTCGCTTTGATCCTGAACATATCCACAAGCTCACTATCAACTTTGCGAGCATGCTTGGAAAAAGCTCTTTTGGACGAGCACTTACGAGAACTTTGTTCTTTTTTGACGACAAAAGCCTATCGCAAAAGATCACCGGCCTTGAGTTTCCTAATCCTATCGGCCTGGCTGCTGGCTTTGATAAAAACGGACGATTAAAACAGATTCTACCGGAGCTTGGTTTTGGCTTTATTGAGCTCGGCTCGGTAACGGCCCTCCCTTGCGCTGGTAATCCTGGTAAACGTCTTTGGCGCCTACCGGAGGATAGGGGTTTAATCGTGCATCTCGGGCTTGCTAATGACGGATGCGTGGCTATGCTTAAGCAAGTACAGGGACAGAGCCCTCGAATTCCCGTAGGTATTAGCATCGCAGCAACAAACTGTCCGGAAACTGCCAATGAGCATGAAGCCATCAAAGATTTCCTTACTTCCTATAGTCTTTTTTCAAAAGAAAAATGCAGCGACTATATAACCATTAATATAAGCTGTCCTAATGCCTTTGGCGGAGAGTCATTTTTAGAACCTGATCGATTAAGTCGCTTACTTACCGCTATTTCAAAGGCTCGTGTTTTCTATTCCAACACTCAGCCAATCTTTTTAAAATTATCAACAACCCTATCCGATCCTGAGCTTGATAAAATTATTGCAATTGCTCGAGAGCAAGCCATAAGCGGTTTCATTTGTTCAAACCTTCTTAAAAAACATTCTCCAGTCGGCGGCGTCAGCGGACCGCTCGTTAAAGATCAGGCCACTGACTTAATCCGACGTTTGTATAAAAAAACCGGTAAAGAGTTCATTATCATCGGCTGCGGCGGAATTTCATCAGCCGAAGATGCTTATGAAAAAATAAAAGCCGGAGCAAGCTTGCTCCAACTTATTACCGCTTTGATTTATGAAGGGCCTCAGCTTATCAGCCAAATTAATTCCGGCTTAGTTGAACTTCTTCATAAAGACGGCTATTCCTCAATAAGTGAAGCAATTGGTAAAGAATAAAAAACACCCTTCGCCATATTGGCGAAGGGTGTTTTTATCTTAGCTGTTTAAGCTGCTTTTTTATTTTTTTTTTCTAAGTTCTCTGTCGATTGAACAACCGGTCGTGGCTTACCATATTTCTTGTTGTACGTAAGAGAAACTTTCTCGGTAAAGTTTGCCTTGGAAGTATCTGGCTTTCTCATTCCTCGGATTCCATTTTCACCAGCATGTTTTCTGTCATATTCGTGTGCTGTTTCTCGGCGCTGTTGCTCAATTCTTAAACGACTTTCCTTTTCATCTTCAGTTTCATCTTCGTTGGGATCCGTAAAATATTCAGCATTCATTAATTCATCAGTAGTTTCTTCGTCAACGCTGTTTTCACCGGATTTAAACTCACCTTTGTAGAGTTTACCTGTTTTTGAGGTATCGACTCTATAACGCGCCTCTTTTTCCTTTAAAAACTCATCTTCTGTCTCGTCTTTGATGAAATCACTGATTTCCGATCCACTATTAATAGCTAAATTGTCTTTATGCTGATCTTTAGCCTTCAAATGCTTAGGAAGACTATCATCTTTGCGTGCCTTTATGCCAAAAGGATTTTCAAAACCCATATGTATGAGATTAATAATATGAAGTTATATTATCATAAAT
>CAYGIU010000046.1:349-6309 GCA_964350015.1 uncultured Gammaproteobacteria bacterium | reverse complement strand
TAAAAATTGTTTTTGATTTAAATCTAACAGAAAGAACGATTTCAATTAGTCAATTTTCATTTGAAGATTAATAAATAAACTATTATTAAATAATATGTCTAAAATTTTAGGAATCGATTTAGGAACAACCAACTCCGCCATGGCCATCATGGAGGGTGGCCAACCGAAAATTATTGAAAATATCGAAGGCAACCGGACAACTCCGTCTATTGTTGCTGTTTCAAAAACTGGCGAGCGTTTAGTTGGCTTAACTGCCAAACGTCAAGCCGTTACTAATCCGGAAAACACAATATTCGCTGTTAAGCGTTTGATCGGACGTCGTTTTGATGATCCGGAAGTTCAGCGCGATTTAAAGAACATGCCTTATAAGATTGTTCAATCGGGCGATGGTGTTAAAGTAAAAATTCAGGACAAAGAATATACTCCGCAAGAAATTTCAGCAATGATTCTTTCTAAATTAAAAGCGGATGCCGAAGCAAAGCTTGGAGAAAAAATTACTGAAGCGATTATTACTGTTCCGGCTTACTTTGATGACTCTCAGCGTCAGGCGACAAAAGACGCCGGTAAAATTGCTGGCTTGGATGTTAAACGTATTATCAATGAACCAACCGCTGCGGCTTTGGCTTACGGATTCGATAAGAAGAAAGGTCAAAAGATTGCCGTGTATGATTTAGGCGGAGGAACTTTTGACGTTTCGATTTTGGAAATTTCTGAAGATACAGTTGAAGTAAAAGCAACAAACGGTGATACTCATTTAGGTGGAGAAGATTTTGACCAACGTTTAGTAACCTGGATCATTGATGAATTTAAGAAAGATCAAGGCGTTGATTTATCGAAAGATACGCTTTCATTGCAGCGCATAAAAGAAGCGGCGGAAAAAGCCAAGATTGAATTATCAACCGTTCCGGAAACTGAAATCAATCAACCGTTTATCACGAGCGATCAAAATGGTCCGAAGCACTTAGTCATGAAATTGACTCGCGCTAAGCTTGAAGAATTAGTTGGGGATTTAGTTGAGCAAACCATTGAACCATGCAAGAAAGCATTAGCGGATGCCGGCATGACTATTGCTGATTTACAAGAAGTTATTTTAGTTGGTGGTATGACTCGCATGCCTTTAGTAAAAGAAAAGGTAAAAGCATTCTTCGGTAAAGAACCGAACTTGACTGTTAATCCGGATGAAGTTGTTGCTTTAGGTGCAGCGGTCCAGGCCGGTATTATGCAAGGCGATGTTCATGATGTTTTGTTGCTCGATGTTACGCCGTTAACTTTAGGTATTGAAACCTTGGGCGGTGTCGCCACTCCTTTGATCGAACGAAATACAACTATTCCTACTTCAAAGCAACAAGTATTTTCAACGGCCGCTGATTCACAAACTTCGGTAGAAATTCATGTTGTTCAAGGAGAACGACCAATGGCTTCGGATAATAAGAGCCTCGGACGTTTTATTCTCGATGGAATTCCACCGGCGCCGCGCGGCATTCCCCAAGTTGAAGTTGCCTTTGACCTTGATGCCAACGGAATCCTTAACGTTAAAGCAACTGATAAAGCTTCAGGTAAACAGCAGCATATTACAATTACCGCTTCTTCAGGTTTGAGTAAGGAAGAAGTTGAGAAGATGCGTAAGGAAGCTGAGCTTCACGCCGAAGATGATAAGAAGAAAAAGGAATCAGCTGATATTAAGAATCAGGCCGATGCCGTTGTTTTCCAAACTGATAAATTATTGTCAGAGTCAGGCGATAAGATGAAAGCAGAAGATAAAACTGAACTGGAAACAAAATTAAAAACATTAAAAGATTTGAAAGATACTGATAAGTACGATGATATTAAGAAAGCGATGGAAGAGTTAAATGTTGTTGCGCAAAAGATTGGCGCGGCTATGTATCAACAGGCAGCTGAGCAACCGGCCGCCTCCGCTGAAGCTACGGCGAGCCAAGAAGAACCAAAAACAGAAGCTCCAGTTGAAGGAGAGTTTGAAGAGAAGAAATAATTAATTTACCTCACCCCATGGGAGAGGGAATAAACAAATTTATGTCCAACGAACAACAACCGCAGCAAATTCAAATCTCTGATCCAATTCCGGGTGGAGGCGAATACTCAAACTGGGCGCACATTCTTCACAACAAAGAAGAGTTTCGAATTACTTTTGGAAATGTTATGCAACCGTCCGGTCGCGTGACTGCCAAGCTTGTTACAACTCCGAGTCATTTTAAGAGTATTGTTAATGCCTTGACTGAGAATCTTAAAATGTATGAAAAAACTTTTGGTCCAATCGAAGAATCAAAACCAGTAGAAGGCGAAATAGGATTTAAAGCTAAGGAATAATGTCCAAAGATTACTACGAACTGTTAGGCGTTTCTAAAACCTCAAGCGAAGAAGAAATTAAAAAAGCTTTCAGAAAAAAAGCTCATCAATACCATCCTGATAAGGGCGGAGGCGATGAAGCTAAATTTAAGGAAGTTAATGAGGCATATCAGGTTTTAGGAAACAAAGATAAGCGAGCTCAATACGATCGCTTTGGTTCGGCGTATTCTAATCAACCAGGAGGCGGACAAGGTTATGGAGGTTTTGAAGGTTTTGGCGGACAAGGATTTAATATTAACATGGACGACTTCGGCGATATGTTCGGTGGACTCGGTGATATTTTCGGCTTTGGTGGCGGTAAACGAAAACGCTCTAATCGCGGCGCTGATTTAGAATTAAGCGTTTCTATTCCATTCATGGAAGCCGTATTCGGAACTGAAAAAGAAATAAATCTTTCTAAAGCCGTAAGCTGTAAAACTTGTAAAGGTAACGGTGCTGAACCCGGAACAAATCCCGAAACTTGTAAAACTTGTAATGGGCAAGGAAGAGTTAATCAAATTCAACAAACAATGTTTGGGCAAGTACAGATGCAAACCGCTTGTCCTAATTGTCACGGTGAAGGAAAAATTATTACTAAGCCGTGTGAGGATTGTCGCGGCAGCGGAAAACAAAATGATACCGTAACTATTAAGGTTCAGATTCCGGCCGGAATTTCCGATGGAGAAATGATTCGTTTAACGGGTCAGGGCGAAGCCGGAGAGAAAGGCGCACAGAGCGGAGATTTATATATCAAAGTTCATGTCGCTACTGACAAACGTTTTGTACGCCGGGGCGATGATATTCATTCAAGTATTGCAATAAGTTTTCCGGATGCGGCTCTCGGTACAAAAGTTGATATTGAAACTGTTGATGGTCCGGTTACGTTAAAGATTCCCGAAGGTACGCAGTCGGGTAAAGTTTTTATTTTATCCAATAAAGGCATTACCCGTTTGCGTGGTAAGGGAAGAGGGGATCATTTGGTTGAAGTTATCGTAAAAACACCGACGGATTTAAACCGAAAGCAAAAGGCCTTGTTAGAAGAATTAAACTTGACATAAGTCTTTATTTTTGGTGAACTACTAGGATTGAACATTACAAATTTAGAAATAAGGAGAAAAAATTGGAAAAAGAAATAAAGTTTTCAGGTCTGTCTTTTATAGGAGGTACATACATAATTCTCTTCGGGTTTAGTTGTTTAGCTTTATTAGCTGACCCGCCAGTTCATGATCAGCTTGCTCCTATTTGGGGTTGGGCTAGCATGTTACTTGGTCTTGGAGTTTCATACTTCCTGCTTAGTGTGTGCTTTCCCGATTTTCTTTCCGAAGAAGTATTGGGTTCGGTCTACTATAAACTTGCGCGCGTTGCCATGTTTTTATCACCAAGCGCCATAGTAATACCAGGATTAACAATGTTTGCTTTAGCATTTCTAGTTTTGTTTTTAAAATGGGATTTGCCAGTTGAGACGATAGCTATGCTAACAGTATATATTTCAGCAGCCTTGAATATTCTGTCTGTTGTTATGTTGTTTGTTACGTATAAAAGCTATCAACGCCGTTGCGAGAAAGCGGAAATTAAAAGTCAAAATATTTTGTATAATCGTACATAAAATCTCTGGAGGAGGATGATGAAAAAATCGCTGTTCTTTTTATTGTTTACACTATTTATTGTAACAAGACCCTTTTACTCTCTTGCGCAACCGATATTTGTTGCGGACAAACCGGACACCATAAGCACTAATCCGCTCAAAATAAAATTTGGCGGCAAGCTTGTAGGTCTTGAAGATTGCGGCGTTGATTATCCTGATAATGTAATAGGTAATAAAGAAGCCTTGCGCATTCAGTATAATGAGTGTTTGCTTTCATTCTTTGGGGAATGGGAACTTAATATTGATGAGTTTTATGTAGCGCCGAATAAAAGAGTTGAAGGCGATTACACAGAAGCTCAAGATTATATTAAAGGGGGATTGGTAACGTATTATGATTCGCACATTGGTTTGCGTTGGGAAAGCGAACTTACTCGAGGGATGGTTACTGTTACCTATACAGTCAAACCGAAAACAATGACAGTTCATTTTACAAAGTTGGACATTGGTAAATAAAGAGATTCTTTTAAAGCCGTGGTACTAAAATACCAGGGCTTTTTTATTAGAAAGCGGGGGATTTCCCTTACTATTGACATATATCACTATATATGTTATTATACAAAAGATTAGGAACTTTGAAAAAAGCTTGTAATTAAGTCAAAAGAGCTTCTTTAAGGCTTGTTTGACTTAATTACAAACAATATACGTAAAATAAAGCGCATATAGCGCATAGAAATGAGAAAAAACAATGAAGAAGCTTTTATCCGCTTTTTTTGTAGTTTTAGTTTTCATGGCCTTATCAAATACAGCTTTTACTCAGCAGGTTCCAGTAAAAAAATCCTCCGAGATCTCAAATGTTCGTTTTGGCGGATCATTAGAAACCGGCGGTTTTAGACTGGTGGCTGATGCAAATGGTAAAGACTGGAAATTATTATCCGGTGAAATTAATAAGGATATATTTGATGAAGAAGAAACAAGTGAATACGTTGGCTGTACAATCGATATCGACATTGAAAGTGAAAAAGACAGCGTTGAGTGGAATGGCTTACTCTACAGAAGAGTTCCGGTTCGCAGTGTGTATGGAACAGTGACATTATCAGACAGGATGGGTCAGATAAAGTTTGCTTTAAGAGGTTATTTCCATATTGTGCAGGCTTTATCAGATGCTCAGCTTCAATTTAACTTCATCGATCTAGAAACTAATGTTGTCACTACACGAGGCTATACTTCTGTACATCCCGAATCATACTTAATTGTAGAAGGATGGCACTCGGAGTATAAACTCAGGCCCAGATATTAATACGCTTCTACTATAAAGTCTGTAAAAAATATTTTTCTTAAATCCATTAAGCTAGGAGAGCTAAAAATGAAAATATTTCTCGTGCTTCTTTTCGCCATTACGTTATGTGCCGGTTCATCAGTTAAAGCAGGCGGTAACTACGATGCATTAACAGGAATAAATTCCGGAACAACTATTACACTGAGGTGCAAGGTAATGGAATGTACAAAGTTTCAGTTTGAATTACCCACAACATTTACTGTTCATGTAAACGATTGGGATGTAATAATTCAGCCTCTGCAAAGCAAGCACATAACCGGAGACGTTGGACAAAAGTATTTTGAAGTATCCAGCGGTTACATTACAATTCAGTATGAAGGTAAACCCCTTCGCATGGAAACAGGTGAAATAATTGAAAATGTGTATGTTCAAAATGGAAGAATATTGGTTAGTGAAAAAAGATTAAACAAAAACACAAATCAAATATTTTTCTCCCAAGGATTCCTAAAATATATTGAGGAAATTCTGGGACAGATCAAAAGTTATTAAGTTCTTTAAAAGAGTCCGCTAAACAAAAGCGGGCTTTTTTAATTCTCAAAATTCAAGTACAATAGCCTCATGAAAAAGAATCCTAAAATTTTAGTAATTATTGGTCCGACGGCTTCGGGCAAAACTAAGTTGGCCGTTGAACTGGCTCGCAGGAGTAACGGCGAGATTATTAGCGCTGATTCGCGCCAAGTTTATAAAGGAATGGAC
>CAYGIU010000046.1:0-339 GCA_964350015.1 uncultured Gammaproteobacteria bacterium | reverse complement strand
GACATCGGAACAGGTAAGGATTTAGTCGAATACGGAAGCGGAAAAACAGCCGTAAAATATCACTTAATTGACGTTGCCAGCCCGTCCGAGCCTTACGACCTTTATCAGTACCAAAAAGCGGCTCAGAAGGCCATTTTGAGCGTCCTGAGAAGGGGTAAATTACCTATTATTGTTGGAGGATCAGGGCTTTATGTTCAGGCGTTGGTTGATGGGTATGTGTTAGGCTCCAGAACCACTGAAAATGCTGAAAGCACTAAGAACACTGAAAAGAGAGATTTAAAAGAAATTCAAGCTCTAGTTATTAAACAAGATAAGAATTTTTTTGAGAAACTAAATAAT
>CAYGIU010000045.1:0-6362 GCA_964350015.1 uncultured Gammaproteobacteria bacterium | reverse complement strand
ATACCATGATGAAAGTACTTGCCAGGGAGTTAGTATGGCGCGATAGCTTTGTGCTTTAAATAAAAGAAAAACACTGAGTAAGAAAAAAATAATTTGGATTCCTAAAATCTGCCATTCGCGAGCGCTAATAGATTTTTTGACACTAAGATTTATTTCAGTTTCTCGATATATCTTTGATAAGATAAAAATAATAACAAAAGCAGAAATAATACATGTCAACCAGGCGCCTTTTGAGTTAAGTCCATAGATGACATAAATCACGGCGCCAATAAACGCCGTTACACTCGGAGTTAATACTGCCAGTGGAAATAGTAGTCTAGGTAGTTTGGTTAGATTCATATTCACCTATAATCATAGCAGAAAAATGTTATTTGATAATACTTCTAAGTATTGTTACTATTAATTCATGAAATTTAACCTAGAAGAGTTTAAGAATAAAATTAGGCCATATTGGCCCTGGCTTATTATTATTCCGGTAATGATAGCTTTCTTTGCATTAAGTTCGACCCTTAACTATAAAAGCCAGACTAAAGATTTTGTGAAATGGCTGTCGCCTGATGAAACCGCAAATTATACTGTCGCGAAACTATATGCTGAAACTAGAAGTTTGGCGTTTTTTGAAAAGTACAATTTAGTAAGCATGGATATTATCCATCCGCGAAGTTTTCGTTCAGACTGGGGATTGATTAAGCCGGTAAGCTTTCTAGGTTTACCTATTTATTACGGGAAGATTGCCAGAGTATTTGGAATTGGGGTTTTGCCGTACTTAACTCCAATTATTGGAGCGCTTGGTTTGGCTTTTTTCTATTTACTGGTAAAACGGATTTTCGGAAAAAGCAACGCTCTTATTTCAACGCTTATAGCCGCCGGCTTTCCGGTGTACATATATTTTTCGTCGCGCAGCATGTTTCATAATATTTTATTTATGGCCGCGATCATTGCCGGACTATATTTTGCTGTCCGGATGAGTGAACAAAAAAAGGATGCGACAAGCCACCTAAAGAAACACTATCTTGGATATATATTTGCGTTATGTTCCGGTCTTTGTGTTGGTTTGGCTTTAACGGCGCGAACTTCTGAATTACTTTGGGTCGGGCCATTGTTTGGAGTATTGTGGCTTTTTAATATTCGACAAATTGGTATTGTCCGTTTATTCTTTTTTGCGTATGGAATATTTGCCGCCTTTTTCCCAATTGTTTATTGGAATTCGGTTTTGTATGGTTCGCTTTTTTCTAGTGGTTATCCGGAATTAAATAATTCATTGTTTGCTCTGCAGCAAAATGGTTCAGCCCTAGCTTCAACGGCGGCCGCCGGAAAATTTGCCGAGTTACGAACCTTGTTAGGTAATATTAAAGCAACGATTTTTCATTTTGGATTTAAACCAAGCCAAAGCTACCTAATGTTTACTCGCTATGTTCATGAAATGTTTCCATGGTTGTATTGGTCAGCAATTGCCGGCGTCGTTCTATTTTTAACTTCAATCAAACAATACTCTAAAGAGCGTTGGCTCTTCGTTTTAGCCTGGCTTTCAGTTTCAATAATTTTAGTTTTGTATTACGGTAGTTGGATATTTTACGATAATCCGGATCCAAAAAGCTTTACTATCGGAAACTCCTATACGAGATATTGGCTTCCCCTCTATTTCGGTGCAATCCCAATGGCCAGCTTGGCTTTGATTAAGATTACCGGACTTTTAAAAAACACGGCGGCAATCTGGGCCGTACGAGCTATTGCTCTTACAGTAGTAATCACTCTTTCGATCCAATTTGTGTGGAACGATCCGGCCGAGGGATTGTCGGTTTCGATTCAGAAGCAAAACGAATCACGAAATGAATTTAAACAAGTGCTTGAAGCAACTGAAAGTAACGCTGTTATTATTACAAGATATCACGATAAATTATTATTCCCGGAACGAAAAGTGGTTATTGGATTATTCAATGATCCGAATATGATTGTTGAATATGCTCATATTGCAGCGCGAGCGCCGATATACTATTATAATTTTTCCTATAAGCCAGAAGATTTAGATTATTTAAATAACGGACTGTTAAAAGAAAATGGCGTGAGCTTAATTGAAATTAAACCTATTACCGAGCGTTTTACTTTATATAAATTAGAGCTTAACGAAACAAAGGAGGATTAATTGACATTTAAGTCCTAATTTGATTAAATTTCGACATAATAATGGTTCATTAAATTCTTAATAGAAGGGAATACTATTTTGGAGAAAACAAACGAAGAAAAAAAACCGGCGATAGATACATCAGTCCCGGGTTTAGTTTCAGCTTTTGCATTTATTGCAATTCTTGGTATTGCGGGTTTTCAGGCAAGCCAATGGTTTCAGACATTAAGCCCGTATCATATTAACCCGTTATTGCCAAAAATTGTTTTTGCTTTATTTTTCGTAATAACCCTCGGGTTCTTTAAACGTAAAGAAGCTGATGCGCCTTGGTTTATAAATGCTTTTTTGTTCCTTGTGTATTCAGTTTTTAATTACGTTACGGTGATTGGAAGCTTCAAGCTACAGGCTTTGCTTACATTTCCGCCACATCCGCTTTTTTTAGCGGCGTTTATAAATTTAGTTATAAGTATTATCGGTTTTATAATTTTTTATAGAAAACCATATAAGGCGGAAATTAGTTACGAAGTTATGAGAAGTGCAAGTTTCAGCATTAATTTATTGGAAGGTTTTGATGAGCTACCAATTGAACAACAAAACGAAATTAATGATCGTGTTAAGGCAACCTTGGAACGCGAAAAGAAATTTGCCAAGAATAGCGAAGATGAAAAACCGAAAAAGAAATGGTTTTTTAACTGGACTTAATTAAGATAATTTTAAAAGCTGTTATACCTATCTATAACGGCTTTTTTAATACGCTTCATGGTATAATGCATATATGGAAAAAAAGCGACATAGAATAGGCATCGATGCCCGTTTTTACGGCCCTTTAGGTAAGGGTCTTGGTCGTTATACACAGGAAATTGTTGATGGAATTTTATCGATTGATACCGAGAACGAATATGTTATTTTTTTAAGCAAAGAAAACTTTGATGAATTTGAGTCAACGAATCCTCGTGTAAAAAAAGTTTTGGCCGATGTTCGTTGGTATACATTGCGTGAACAAATTGAAATGCCTCGTTTGATTAAGAAAGAAAAACTTGATTTGATGCATTTTCCGCATTTCAATGTTCCTATTTTTTGTCCAGTTAAGTTTGTCGTTACGATCCACGATTTAATTTTAACAAAGTTTCCAACAATGCGAGCCACAACTTTAGGACCTTTTAAGTATTTTATAAAAAATCTCGGATATCGTTTTGGAATTAAGCAAGGTATTAAACGAGCAAAAAAAGTTATCGCCATTTCAAATTATACAAAAAATGATATTGTCAAAACCTTTAAAGTGAGAGAATCAAAAATTGTAGTAACCTATGAAGGCGTTGCTAATTTAGCGAAGGGTCAGGATAGTCGTTTCACTGCAAAGCTTGATCAGAGAGAAGTATTATCCGGATATTGCATTTTAGAGCCGTATCTTTTATATGTTGGCAATGCGTATCCTCATAAGAACCTCGAGTTTTTGATTAAAGTTTTTAAAAAGATTCATGCAACATTTCCTGATTTAAAATTAGTGTTAGTTGGTAAAAAGGATTATTTTTATGAGCGTCTTTCTTTGTTCGCCAAAGAAATTTCCGCCCCGTCAGTAATTTTTCCGGGATATGTTCCTGATAGAGAATTAGAGGTTTTATTTTCCCATGCATTAGCTTACACCTTTCCTTCAAAGTTCGAAGGTTTTGGTTTGCCGCCACTTGAAGCAATGGCTCACGGTTGCCCGGTAATAAGTTCAGACGCCACCTGTTTACCGGAAGTGTTGGGCGACGCTGTATTATTTGCCAGCCCTGAAAAAGAAATTGAATGGCTTGATAAAATTGAACAGCTTGTGAATAATCAAACTTTACGTTCATCGCTTATTTCCAAAGGATTTGAGCGAGTTGCTTTATATGATTGGCGACGCTGCGCCCAAGAAACAAAAGAAGTATATGAGAGAGTTCTCGAATAATAATTCAATAAGACCAGGCTCAATTATTGATTTGCGTCAAAAACCGCAAAAGAAGTTGTTTTCCTGGAGGGAACTAACGGCAGTAAAAATCGTAGTTCTTTGTTGGCGTTTAGTCTATCGTTTTGTCATTGTATTTTTTGAAACTTTATCAAAGCTACTAGTTTCATTAGGTCAGGGGAGTATACGATCCATATCGAGTCTTTTTGCAAGAACTACGCAAAGAGTCACAAAAGGAGTGCAGCGAGAAATCAAAACTATTAGTGTCGCAAAACATACTCCGAAGTCCCTATTTTTTAAACTGGCGAATTTCTTCTTGATTTTATGTTTGCTGGTTCTTCCATTCTTGCTTTATGTTGGTTTGCGAAATGTAGGAGATATTCGCAATTCGATACTCGGTTCAACAACGCAAGCAATAAATAATTTATTTTTCGGAAAATCTTTAATTGAACAGCGCGATTTAGCGGGTGCTCAAGTGGCCTTTTCATCAGCGGCCGATAATTTCTTTAAAGCACAAACCGATCTAAATGAAATAAATAGTTTGTTATTGAGTGTTGCTGGTCTTGTTCCTGATAGTAATTTTCGTTTAGCATCTCAAAGTAGGCATATTTTAGCGGCCGGACGTTTATCAGCAAAACTTGGTGCCAGCTTAACTACTGCGGCGACGCCCAAAGAAAATTCTGACCTGACAAACTTTTTATCCCGTTTTGCCGCTTTAGTTGGTCCCTCAGTTGAAGAAGCGCAATTACTCGAACATGAACTTTCGTTAATTGATATTGCTAAATTGCCGGAACAATATCGTGAACAATTTATAAAGCTTCGTGACCAAAGCAAATATATGGCGCCGAGTCTTGAAGAAGCGGTGTTCCTGTCAAAACAAGCGGCTGAATTTTTGGGTCAACAAATGGATAAACGCTATCTTTTAGTTTTTCAAAATAATTCTGAGTTGCGCGGCTCCGGCGGATTTATGGGTAGTTACGCCTTAGTTGATATAAGTCGCGGTGGAATTAAAAACATCTCTGTTCCAAAAGGGGGAACCTATGATACCGAAGCTGGTTTATTGGAACGTATTGTCGCGCCTAAGCCATTATGGTTGCTAAATCCTTTATGGCATTTTTGGGATGCTAACTGGTGGCCGGATTGGCCGACAACAGCCAAGAAACTTCAGTGGTTTTATGAAAAAAGTGATGGACCAACCGTTGATGGAGTTATCAGTCTTACACCGACCGTTATTGAGCGTTTGTTGGCGATTCACGGTCCGGTAGATATGACTAAAGAATATGGCGTTGTTATTAATGCCGAAAACTTTTGGAGCGTTACACAAACTTTTTCTGAACAAAAACCAAGCGTCACTAAAGAACCGAAAAAAATAATCGGGGACTTAATGACTCGACTTATTGATGATCTTCCGAAAAATATGAGTCCTGAAAAAACCTTTGCGCTTATTTCAATGCTTGAAGCGAGCTTAGATCAAAAACATGTTTTACTATATTTTAATAATAAGGATCTTGAAAAAACAGTTTCGAATTTTGGTTGGGATGGAAAAATTAAAGATACTGACAAAGATTATTTAATGGTCACATCAACAAACATTGGTGGACAAAAAACTGATCGAGTAATATCAGAAACGATTGATCTTAATACAGAAATCTTGCCCGATGGTAGGATAATTGATACTCTTATACTTACAAGACAGCATAACGGCGTAAAAAGAGAATTGTTTACTGGCGTTCGTAATGTTAATTGGCTAAGAGTGTATGTTCCTGAAAATAGTCGACTCATATCAGCTTCAGGATTCAAGCAACCTGACTCCAGCTACTTTGATTCTCCGGACAGCTCCTGGAGTGAAGATCCTGATTTAAAAAATGAGAATGAGGCGGTTACTGATCCGGAGACTGGAACAAAAATGTATTTGGAAAATGGAAAAACCGTTTTTGCAAATTGGTCAATGTTGGATCCGGGAGAAACAGTACAAATACGATTACAATACGAATTACCATTTACAGTAGAGGCTAAAAGAACGAGTGATTGGCGCGACTCATTATATTCATATTTTAAAACCGAACCAAGTTATCACTATAGCCTTTTAGTTCAAAAACAGCCTGGCGTTGTATCTCAGAAATTTAATTCAAAACTTTCGGTAGTTAATGGTTGGAATGTGGTATGGAAACATCCCGAAGCTTTAGAGGTTTCTAATAAAGGTTGGCAGCTTTCCGAAAGCCTAGAAACTGATAAATATAATGTAGTGTTATTTCATAAATAGTGATTATGCCAAACAAAAAAAATAAAAATTTTGAAATTCGTCCAGTC
>CAYGIU010000044.1:0-6493 GCA_964350015.1 uncultured Gammaproteobacteria bacterium | reverse complement strand
TACCCTTTTTGAACAACTTTTCGCTTTCCGGTAAACTGATTGGACCGTTGGCGATTTCAACAATTGTTTTAGCCTTAACATTTTCCCAATTCTTTTCCGTGATAACACTGTTTAAAGCGGCTGGAACCAAGACATCAACTTCTAAAGCTAAAAGCTCTTCGTTAGTTATATTTTTTGAACCCGGGAAATTGATTACTGACTTTGTTTCTTCTTTATGTTTTATTAAATCTGAAATACTTAATCCATCAGGATTATAAATCGCGCCTTTAGAATCCGAAGTAGCGACGATTTTCCAGTTCCGATGAGAGAGCTCGGCAAAATGCAAACCGGCGTTCCCAAAGCCTTGTACGGCAACGGAAATTTCCTTATCTGTTTGATTTGTTTTTTCTAAATATGCTTCTAGTGAATATACTGCACCTAAACCTGTTGCCTTATCGCGTCCTTTTGAACCGCCATCATTCATTGGTTTTCCGGTAATAACGGCCGGTGTTTCTTTTTCGACAAGTTTGGAATACTCATCTTTAAACCAGCTCATCATCTGAGGCGTTGTATAAACGTCCGGCGCCGGAACGTCAACAGTCGGTCCAACAACGGGAGCAAGAGCACGAGCGAGTGCGCGAGTAAGACGCTCTAATTCGCCAATTGATAATTCTTTAGGATTCACAACGATGCCGCCTTTACCGCCGCCCATCGGAATATCGGCGACTGCGCATTTAATTGCCATCCAAAAGGCGAGTGAAGTTACTTCATCTTCATCAACTTCCCAATGATAACGTAACCCGCCTTTGAATGGGCCGCGCGCATCATTATATTGAACACGGTAACCTTCGTATACTTTAATTTCACCCGAATCCATCAGTACTGGCAAGTTAACGCGCACCATGCGTTTCGGATGCCGCAAAATTTCAATAACATTTTTTTTCTCGTCTAACGAAATAAGCTTATGAGTTTTAATAAGTTCATAAGCCGTTTCTAACTGTTTCAGGTTGTCTTTCATCATAGCGGGTTGTTTAGTTAATTCCTAAATTCTTTTTAACAAGTTTCATTGTTTTTTCGGCGATTGATCGTGCTTCCTTTGCGCCTTTGTCTAAAATCTTACGAACTTCTTTATCAGAGTATTTTTTATAGCGCGCCTGAAACTCAGTTAAGAAGTTGGCGACGACGTTAGCAAGATCTTCTTTAAATTCTCCGTATGATTTATTTTCATACATTATTTCTAATTCACGAACTGATTTATTTCCGAGCGCTGAGTAAATTGCCAGTAAGTTTGAAATCGCTGGTTTCTTTTCCATGTCGTATTTAATTTCTTTTCCGGAATCAGTAACCGCACGTTTGATTTTTTTATGTGCGACGATTGGATCATCGAGTAAGGCAATATAAGAGTTCGGACTTTGGGAACTCTTACTCATCTTTTTAGTCGCATCATCAAGCGACATAATGCGCGCACCTTCTTTTCTAATAATTCCATTAGGAATATAAAAAGTATCACCAAATTGTGTATTGAATCTTCGTCCGAGAGTTCGAGTTAATTCGATGTGCTGCATCTGGTCGTCGCCGACCGGAACAACTTGAGTTTGATAAAGCAGAATATCAGCCGCCATTAAAGCCGGATAGGTTAAGAGTCCGGCGCCCGGTCCTTCTTTTTTCTGATCACCAGCTTTGTCTTTATACTGAGTCATCTTTTCTAGTTCAGAGACTTTCGTAATAGTATTTAAAATCCAACCAAGTTCAGTATGCTCAGTGACATCAGATTGCTGGAATATGATGGCTTTTTTCAGATCGATTCCCGAAGCCAAATAAATACGAGCGATATCAATAATATTCTTTCTCAATTCTGCTGGATTTTGTTTAACGGTAATCGCGTGATAATCAACAACGCAAAAAAAGCAGCGGTATTGTTTCTGCAGCTCGAGCCATTGGGAAATGGCTCCGATATAGTTGCCGATGTGTAAATTACCCGAAGAAGGCTGAATGCCTGAGAATAGTGTTTTCATATGTTCTTAGTGTATAAAATTATCGGCATTTTGTCATCTTTGACCTTTTTGACAAAAATCCTATCTATTGATAGCGTAAGGGCAAATAGAATCTTAACAATTTAATGAAGGAGAAATCATGAACTTGTGGAAACGTTTCTGGGTATTCTTATCATGTATCATTCCGGGCTTTCGTTTTCTTGTTTTTGCGATGTTGGCTATGGTTGTTGGCGTATTAGCTCCAAATCCATTTGCAATCATTTGTTGTGTAATTATAGGAGTAATATATATCACCCATTTATTTATTGAAAAATATTATATTTCCCATCTTGCTGAAGATACCGCTAGCTGGCAGAAGCACGAATTAAATAATGCGATGGTTGTTAAAACTGAAAATGGAAAGTTGTTAAAAGTTGATCCTGAGCGTGCAGCCTGGGGCAAAGGGGAGAAATACTGTTACTGGCTTCCTAATGCATGGAAAGAAAGACCGGGCGCAGTCTTACGTTTATCAAAAGGACTTTCGGTACCTTATAATAATGTACTTGTAATGATTCGTTTTGTATTTGATATACACTTGAAGGATGAATTTAGTGCTAAGGAGTTATATGATATTATCTCCAAGGAAACTATTTTGATACCTGATGGTGAAATCAAAGATGGAATGTATATTGGTGGACATCTTAACCTCTTAATATATCTCGGAAGAAGAATTCACTTTGAAGAGAAGCAAGGGGCAGTGATGCGAGAAGATATAGTGAGATATTATTTTGAAGGTTCTCGCCCCAAGATAGAATTATTAAAAGCACTGGCAAATACGATTAGGTTTGATTATGCATTTAGTTCAATAAAATCAAGTAATGTCAGTATGACGGAAACTATAAAAAGTGACATTGTGCTATTACAAAGATTTACGGAAAAAGAAGAGATTCTTGAGCATGAAAAAATTAAAGCACATTATTCTTTCTAAAAAGATATATATTAAAGCCATCTTTCTTACAGGATGGCTTTTAAAAAGGCAAAATAGGCCCTCCCTTGACATATTACCTTATTATTGCTATAATATAGAATCTGTTATTTGAAATTTAAAGAAGTAATAAAATAGGAAAGGAGCTCTAAAAATGAGCCTAATTAAAGGTTTTTTTCTTTGGATTGCCAGATTTGGAATTAACCGTCTGGGGCAAACCATTACGAGATTGTGGATTCTAGCGACCATTGTGTTGCTTTTCACGTCTCTCCCGAAATCTTCAGTTGTTGTTATCATGGGAGTAGCGGCGGTGGTAATTTATGCGTTTATTTATTTTGTACAATTGATTCTTGAAAGGTACGTAACGCAATTTACTAAAGAGGAATTTGAATCTGCCGTTAGCGTAACTGATAATCATGCTGTAAAGATGGTATTTTTGCCATCGGGAGAAACTTTCATGCTCGATGCCAAAAGTATGTTCCTAAGTTCGGGACAGACTGCATGTTGGGGCAAAGGCAAAGAGCTTATCGTTGTCTATCCGGAAAGGTGGAATAATATCTACTGTGGGAATTTCACGCTTGTGTCCTATGCTGAAGTTGAAAACAGAGCAAGGAATTATCAGATACCATTGGCAATTCAGTTTGTTCATGATACTAAATTTCCGCTTGGAATTATCGAAGATATAGATTATACAGAACTTTGCAAAAAGTACGGCCAGGAAAGTGTTAGTATCGTACTGTCCTCTGATAAAAGGATTACTAATCTTTTTAACTATGGAAAATATCTTAAAGATTTGTGTCAGGCGGCTGTAAATCATCATGATCATAATTCTCATCAAAGAGAATTATTAAAAGACTTTCTTGTTGATAAAAATTATTCACGGTTAACTCTTTCACAATTGCTGATGTGTAGCCGGGACTTGGATGAGTTACAGGGTTTGGGATTCAAAAGAGTTGAATTCGATTTGTATTGGTCAACTCTTCATCAAATTAAGATTGCATATCCAAAAGAAGAAAAAAATGAAAATGTTACAGTAAAAGACAACCAAGCTGTTGTCGTATAGAAAGAAAGGTGTTATTTGAAAACACTATTCATCATCATATTTTGTACATTTATAATCCTCCCGTCCGTATCGCAGGAAAATAATCAGCAGCAGAATGACCTGGAATGGGTGCTTCTTGAAACACAGGGCTATCACTCCGGCATACTAGCTGATCAGAGCATCGGTGAATTCTCAATCAAGCAGGATTGTAATTATAAGGACCAGAAACTGGTGTATTACAGGAATGTGATTGTTTGCCAGGTACTATACCAGCAGTCTTTAAAAGTTATTAAAGATACTGTTAACGAAAGGATTTTTGTCATAAAGGATTCCCATGACATGTATGTCATGGATTATTCTGATAATGCAAAAATGAAGCATTTCGATCTGCCTTCAGCAACAAGCGTTTCGGAGATTAAAAAAACAGCAGTTAACAAATATACAATACATTTTGTTTCTGTTGATAAAACCAAGCCCGATCAAAGTTGGGATATTTCTTTATAATACTGAACTAACAAGTTCAATAAAGGCTGTAATTAACTTACAGCCTTTTATAATTCCAAATTTGGATCAACTTTTAACTTATTCCAGGGAGTGGTTTTTTTTGCTTTGAACTTGAAGTAGCCGGCCGAGGCGATCATCGCCGCATTGTCGGTCGTATATTTCATCTCCGGCATTCTAAAATCTAGTTTTAACTTTTTTACCTCTTCTGATAATCTCTCACGTAAGCGCTTGTTTGCGGCGACGCCCCCGGCGAGCATAACTGTTTTTGCTTTATGTTCTTTAGCCGCGCGGATAGTTTTAGCTACTAAAACATCGACGACTGCTTCTTGAAAAGCGTGCGCATATTCGGGGATTCGTTTTTTATAATTTTTATCTTTTTGGACCATGTAAAGTAACGCAGTTTTTAATCCGGAAAAAGAAAATTCATAATTTTTAGAATCCATCATCGGACGTGGAAGTTTAATTAGAGATTCACCTTTAAATTTTTCTGCTTGTTTAGAAATCAAGGGACCGCCGGGATATCCTAGGCCTAAAAGTTGAGCAGCTTTATCAAAAGCTTCGCCGGCCGCATCATCGCGCGTTTCACCAATCGTTTTATAATTAAGATGACTCTTCATTAAAACTAATTGTGTATGTCCGCCCGAGACAGTTAAAATAATTGCCGGAAACTTAGTTTTTCCGCGATCAATAAAATTACTATAAAGATGTCCTTCAATATGATTAACGGAAACAGCCGGAATTTTCCAGGAGTACGATAAAGTTTTAGCTGTTTCAAGTCCGATCATCAGGGAAGTAATTAAACCGGGACCGGCGGTTACGGCAATTGCCGATAATTTTTTCGCTGCATCTTTTTTAGAAATTCCCGCCTTGCGTAAAGCCTCATCAATTACCGGAATAATATTGAGGACATGTTCGCGGGCGGCGACTTCCGGAACGACACCGCCGTACTTTTTGTGAATCTGAATTTGAGACGAAACAACGTTAGAAATAATGGAAACTTTGTCGCCAATTCCTAAGGCGACGGACGCCGCAGTTTCATCACAACTTGTTTCTATTGCCAAAAGTATCATAGTATAGTAAATATACATTACTATAGCATACGGATAAATTTTTTGCGGGCGTGGTGAAATTGGTATACACGCCAGCCTTAGGAGCTGGTGCCTCACGGCATGAGAGTTCAAGTCTCTCCGCCCGCACAATTCGTACTTTCCCAAAAATAATACAAGGAGTAAGTTAAATGAAACATTCACACAAGCAAAGCATTTTTAACAATCCTGAGCTTAATTATTATTTCGAGCGTTCAAACGAAAAAGAAGTCTTGTCTAATGCAGTTGCCAAGGAATTAGATTCTTTAAAGATAAATTCCCTTTTGGACATACAGTCTGGCAATGGAAGGACAAATATTGCTATCTGCCGCACAGTGCCGGCTTATGTAGCAGTTCATCCTTATCCGGTGCATGCTGCTTATTTGCGTTCTTACGGAAAAAAAGTCATTGAAGATGAGTTTCCGGTAAAACTTCCAGAGGCTCCTTTTGACGCGGCGCTTGCGTATCATTCACTCTCTTTAAATGAGAGTAATCATAAAGCATTAATTTCCGAAGCATTGGAGGCAGTAAGGCCCGGCGGATCTTTTTTGTTGGTAACCTATCGCTGGCATAAAGACCATTGGAGCAAGCTTTTAAGTAAATTCAATAAAGAGGAAGTGAAAATTCAGGAAGCGAATCTTCACAACATTCTTTTTTATTTACACAAAGCCGGTAGGGTCGCTATTCATGAAATACGAACAACGGTGCACACGGTAACAGCACTGGAAATGTTTCAGGCCTTGTCATTTGTGTATAGCGATGGAGACGCTGAAAAAATGAAATATTTTTTGAGCCAACAAAAAGATATTATTGATCTTTTGAAAAGATACCATCGTAGTTCAACGGGTTTTTCTTTCTCCCTCAAACACATTATTGCTCATACACGAAAAAACGATAAATAATAATTTGACGCACGACCTTCGGG
>CAYGIU010000043.1:0-6527 GCA_964350015.1 uncultured Gammaproteobacteria bacterium | reverse complement strand
GTCTTTAATAATTCTCTCCAGAGGCACAATGGAACCAATGTCCTCATGATAGTACTCGGTACTTGAGGTGTTTCCTTCCCGGCGGATCATGTTAAATCTATTTAATAACGAATCTGTATTAATTGAAAATCCAATATGGAAATGATTCTCATTGTCCGCGTTCACTCCAAACAATACATCTATATACTCTATCCCTTTACTTAACTTTTTTTTAATCTTTGCCCAATGTGTGTCATCCTTAATTACCATGAGTTCCGAAAGATCAAAAGTGTATTTCTTAACTTCTGGAGTAGTGAAAAAAGAGCTACCCTTTGATTTTATTTTTACTTCTTTAGTATTCCCCATTTTGAAATGTAATTCCGCGGATCCACCAGTGTCGCCTGGATGAAAGGTAAGTGGCGTCTTCCAACCAAATCTTTCGGGGCCTAACTGCAGATTCATGATCTCTTCTTCAGTAACTTTTCTAATACTTTCAACCCATGGGTTTAGTCTCAAAAAATCTGGGCTCAAAACCATTTGGTCTGTTTGTTGTTCCGTTGGGCCCGCGATTCTATTTATGAAGAATTTACCCATTCCTTTAATAAGGTAAGGCCACCCTTTATCCGATCCATGTTGCATGGTAATTTTATTTGGTTTCTATCTTAATTTTATTAGGTTTGGCTTCTGGAGCCTTGGGAATTGTTATTTTTAAAATCCCATCTTCTGACTTAGCTTTTGCTTCATTACCTAAACAATGGGTTGGTAATTGAATTGAGCGGAAAAATGAACCGCGGCGAATTTCTTTTCGATAATAATTCTTTTCATCAATCTCGCTTGTTTTTTCAGCTTCACCTTTGATTGATAAAATATCGTTTTCAATCGCGATATCTACTTTTTCCGGATCAATTCCGGCTAACTGAGTTTCAACAATAACACTATCTTTATCTTCGTACATATCAATGGCCGGAATACTCGACATCTCCTCAAAGGGCTCGAGCATCGGCATCCATTTTATGAGTGATGACATATATTATGAATTAATTTTATAAACTGCGACTCGCGCAGGAATAATCACTTTTTCATGTAACATATAACCGCCCTTTAATTCTTTATCAACTATTTCATCTAATTTCTTATTTTCGGTTTCCGACGTCTCTACTGCTTCCATGGTTATTGGATCAAAATGTTTATCTTTTGTTTCAATCTCCTTTACTCCATTATCTTCCAAAGTTTTTTTAAATTGAGAAATAACATGTTGCAAGCCCGTTAACCAATTATTGTCTCCACCAGGTGGATAATGCGCCAGAGTTAATTTTAAATTATCGTAGACCGGAATCATTTCAAGGATTAACGCCTCATTGGCATAGAGCGCTAAATCGCGACGTTCTTTGGCAGTTTGTTTTAACAAATTTTGATAATCTGCCAAAGCTAATTTGTATTTATGATCAAGATCTTCACTGGTTTTTTGCCAATCGATCTGGTCTTCGTTTTTTTGTTCCTCTTCCATATTATTTTTTAGATAATTCTTTGATCAAAAAATCAATGCGCGCTTTATTCAACGCATAATCCATACGCACCGGTCCAATCAAGCCGATAAGTCCGACGCGATCTTTGGCTTTATAACGGCTCATGATCGTTCCGGAAAAAATTCCAAATGGGCTTTCGCGTCCAATCATTATTTGCGGTTCAAAGCCGACATTGTCAAAAACTTCACCAACAATATCATCAATCCGATCCATAATCGATGAAATATCATAGACTAGTTGAGGCTGATTAAACTCTGGTTGCTGCAATAAATTTGAAATTCCGGTGTAATAGACATTGTATTTATGAAATGCCCAAACAACAGCCAGGCCTGACATTGATGCTAATTGCTTAGCTGAATGCTTAGCGCCTTGTTCATCTTCCGGATTAGCAATGGTCAGAGTATCAGTTTCATTTTTTGATAAATCAGTCGCAGCAATATCTTTACAATACTGATCATAAGCTTTTTCCGTAGGAATACGGCCAGCCGAGGTATACGGTTGAATAATCCAGCCGTCTTCCTCCAATTCAGCCATATCATTACGAACTGTGGCTGAGGAAACAGGGATATGATACTTTTCCACAATTACCGAAGAAGCCACCGGAGCGCCCGTAGCAATATGTTCCTTAATAATTATGTCTAATATTAGCTTTTTTCTTTCTTCCATATAAAAAAATGACTTAACTAAAGTCATTTTATCACTCTTAGCACTCGGACGTCAAGAGTGCTAAAGGCTCACTATCTCTTCTTGTATTCTCCAAAATACCATTGCATAAACTCTCGCGCGATTGGGGTGCCGGCAAGGTCCCCTCCTTTACCTTCTTCTACTAATACAGTGATAACAATTTCCGGATTTTCATACGGTGCAAAACCTGTAAACCAACCGTGTGGATCTTTTTTTGAAGACCACTGCGCTGTTCCCGTTTTTCCGGCAGCCGTAACTGGCAAACTACTCATACTCCGCGCCGAGCCGGAAAGTACCGTTTCTCTCATCCCCTGACGAACAATTTCCATATTTTGCTCATCAATCATGTTTGTCGCGATAATCTGCTTATCAATAGTTTTAACTACTGTTCCGTCCGGTCGTTTTAATTCTTTTACTAAATGAGGACGATACATCGTTCCGCCATTTGCAAAGGCCATTGTATAGGATGCTACTTGCAATGGTGTAACAATCAAATCTCCTTGTCCGATAGCAACGTGATAAGTATCACCAATATACCAGCTCTCTTTTTTCGTTGCTTCTTTCCAATCCTTAGTCGGAACAAAGCCAACTCCTTCATTTGGTAAATCGATTCCTAGCGCCGTTCCCAATAAAAATTTCCTTAAATAGTTTACCATTCGATCAATCCCTAGGCCGGTAAAATTATCATATCCCCCACCGATATAATAAAAAAATGTGTTTACAGATTCAGCGATCGCTTTTTTGACGTTAGTCGCGCCGTGTCCTCCGGCTTTCCAATCCGGGAATGACCATTGACCAACATGCAATCCTCCGCTACTTAAAATAGAAGTATTTTGCGATATAATTTTTTCTTGCAAGGCAGCCGCGGCAATAACCGGCTTGATTGTTGAACCTGAAGGATATTCTCCACTCACCGCTCGACTAAATAAAGGATTATCAACTGATTCAGACAAGTTCTTATATTCCTCTGTACTAATTCCGCGAGCAAAGACATTATTATCATAAGCCGGCAAGCTAATCATCGAAATTACTTCACCATTATTAGGATCCATAATAACGGCCGCTCCTTTTTTCAGGCCGGTCTTCTTTAAGAAATTAGCCATGATCTCTTCTAGTTTTTGTTGCGCGACCGCATCAATCGATAAGGTAATATTATCTCCGGCAACGGAAGGCGTTTCGCTTACTACTTTTTTCTCTTTTCCTAAAGCATCTACTTCAATCTCCTTAACTCCGGGAGCGCCGCGTAAGGTTTCTTCCCATGATTTTTCCAAACCGGCTTTACCAATATAATCAATCGGTGAATACTGGTCTTTACGAGTACTAATTTCATCAGGACTGATTTTACCGGTATAACCTAAGACATGAGAAAAAGAAAATGACGGCAAGTCATAAGCACGACGACTTGTACTTGAAAGAGAAAAGCCGGGAATTGAAAAAGATTCAAGATAAATTTTTAAGGCATTGTCATATTCAATGTTATCAGCAACAAACAACGGTTGGTAAAAATCTATCTGGCTCGGATTCATTGCGTCAATTTGTTTTTTTAATTCAACCGGATCAAAACGTTTAGTCAGAGTTGCCAAGCGATCAATCATCGTATCGCGCTGAAATTGGTCTTTAGGTAAATCAGACGGAACGCAGTATAGTAAAAAATTCGCAACGTTATGAACAAGTGCCTTGCCATTGCGATCATAAATAATTCCGCGATTTGCGTCAATTCGCTCCAAGCGTAAACGATTACCATTCGCCAATTCTCTATAAAAGGAACCCTTAACTACTTGTAACCAAAGCAAACGGGAACCGAGAACTACTAAAATAACAACTGCAACTATCTTAACTAATCGGATAAACGAAGTATTTAGCTTTGTCCCGACAGTTTCTTCTCCACGCTCCGAAGGCGTAAAAGCTTCTTCAACCCAATCTCTCTTAAACTTTCCTTCAAAGTTCCCATACTTAAGTTTACCCTCTTGCAAAACAAAGGGATCTGAATTCCTATTCGTATTTTTTCGGGAAATCATCATATTAACGATGGAATAAAAAGACTGGTCGCAAACGACGTGTCGCAAAATTAGAAATATAAAATATGGCTATGGCGACTGCAATATTAATACCAAGTGAAAATATAAAGCTTAAGGCTAATTGCGAAAAAGGACGAAAGACAATACCGTTCCAATAATCAAACACTAAGAATAGGATATCAAAGATAATTGTTACGGCTCCGGAGATGAGAGCCACTGAATATAGCGAACGATTAGTAACGACTTTTTCAAACAAGAAAGCAATGACGGCTAATGAAACCCAGCTCAATGCCAAATACATACCAAAGCTTCTAAAGGAGAATAGTTCAAGTACTAAGCCGCCTAATAAAGCCCACCAAGCTGCAACACGAATATTAGATAACAGAACAACAAAAACCAAAGTTAAAGGCAAAAGATGTATTCTAAATAAGCCATAGGGCAAAGTACTAATAACCGTAGCATCAAGAACCGCAACAAAAGCAATAATAAGCGCGTAACCAAGAAGCTTAATGTAAAATAGTGTTGTGATTTGCATTATTTTAAAACTCCAACAAAACGAATTGAATCAAAGTCAGCAGCCGGTTCAATAACTGCGCTTTTCCATAGTTCATTTCCTTCTGTAATGATACGACTCACTCGGCCAATCAAAATTCCGCTCGGCATTCCATCTTCCAATCCAGAGCTGACAATCATATCGTTCTCAGCTAAGGCGGTGTTTTGAGCAATGAACTCAATTAAGACAGTTAAGCCTAGGTTACCGCGCGAGATTCCCAACGTTGATCCTTTACCAGCCAAAGCAACGGCCAGGCGACATTCCGAACTATATAGTAAACAAGCTTCGGAGACATTATTTTTTACTGAGGTAATTTTTCCAATTAAAACTCCGGTTGAACTGACAATCGGTAAGCCGACGCGCAATCCTTGATCAGTCCCCTGATTCAAAGTAATGAGCTCTCGATTTCGCCAACTATCTTCCGGTCGACCGCGTGCAATAATTTCCGCCAACTGCATTGGGCGCTTTTGTGAAACTGAGATATTAAAAAATTCTCTAAGACGATTATTCTCATCTTCTAAATCTTTGAGCTGAGCATTTTCAACTGAGAGCTTCTGATTTTCTTCTAGAAGCTTTGTGAGTTGTTCACGTTGCTCATCAAGAGTAGCGTTATCTTTAGATTTTGGAGAAATTGTCTGCGTTAGTTGATAGGCGCCGGACGCAATCGGATTAACTAAGCGACGCATAAATCCGGAAACAATACCGAGATACTGTCCTAAAACCAAAACAATAATAATGATTACTGCTAAGACGGCCAAAGTAGCAATGGGGCGCTTATTCGGCATAGGCTTTTATAATTCTTTAGTACTTGGAACTACAACTTTTTCGAGTAAGGCAGGGTCAGATAATAAAATTCCGGTTCCGCGAACAACGCAGGTTAATGGATCATCGGCAACGCGTACCGGGATTTTTGTCGCTTGAGCGATTTCTTGATCAAGCCCGCGCAACAAAGCGCCGCCGCCCGTTAAGATAATTCCATATTCATAAATATCGGCTACTAGCTCCGGCGGAGTTGTTTCTAAAATAAGTTTAATATTGTCGATGATTTGGTGAATACTGCGCGACATTGCTTCACGAACCTGTGAATCAGAAATACGCAATTCTTTAGGCAAACCGTTCATAAGATCGCGTCCGCGCACTGTCATTTCCAATGATTCTCGTAATGTCGAAGCTGAACCAATTCTAATCTTAATTTCTTCGGCAAGTTGCTCTCCAATTAACAAGTTAAATTCTTCTCGAACATATTGAATAATATCTTGATTCAAAAAGTTACCGGCTAAACGCAGGTTTTTCCAATTAACCGCTCCTCCTAAAGAGATTACAGCGATTTCAGCGGTTCCCCCACCAATATCAACAATCATTGTTGCGTTTGCTTCAGTAACCGGTAAACGCGCACCAATCGCCGCGGCCATAGTTTCTTCAACTAAATGTACTTGTCGTGCGCCGGCCGATTTCGCAGCATCTTCAACAGCTTTTTTTTCTACTTCGGTAATATCAAGCGGAATACCAATTACAACTTTTGGACGAGGCACCAAAGTTAATTGTTCGGAGTGCGCTTTATCAATAAAGTATTTCAACATTTTTTCCGTAACTTCAAAATCTGAAATAACTCCGTCAACCAATGGTTTGATAACTTGAATATGCGCCGGTGTTTTTCCGACCATTCTCTTGGCCTCTTCACCAACAGCCAGGATTTCTTCAGTTCGCATATTGATAGCAACAACCGAAGGTTCATTAATAACAATTCCTTTGTCCGGAGTATAGACA
>CAYGIU010000042.1:4742-6660 GCA_964350015.1 uncultured Gammaproteobacteria bacterium | reverse complement strand
TAACCTAAATTCTTTTACTAAGCTCTTCTATCGCTTTTTCAGAAATTACTAAACCGTATGAATTATATGTTTTTTCAACATCAATATATTTTGAACCGGCACGCCACATTTCAGTTTTAGTTTCATTTCCTTTATCAACCTGGCCTAATGCTAAGTTGTCATAGTAATGTTTTGTTTCTTTAACTTTTACAGAATTATCATCAACAGTCAGCTCAGTTGCCGGTAAACCAATAATACCATTTGAATTAGAAACATAAGAAACGGTCGTTGTGAATGTATCAGTTCCGGTATCAGTAAAGCTGCCATTATCCAATCCATTCACTTCTCCAAACTCGGTGATCAAAGTTTGATTCCCAGTCGTGTTTTCATATTCAAAACGTTGCGCCTTATCTTTATGGCTCGCGTTGCCATCGTACGACATATCGAGAGTATCAATTAATTTAACAAAGCTGCGTCCATTATTAAGATCAAAATGATCCCACTTGTTAATAGTTTTGCTATATTCTGATTGTCCTATACTTCTTGTTTCACTTCTATATTTTCTTCCAAGTTTTGAAATATCGTCATTGTATTCACCAAAATTAGAATTTGTATCATTACCTTGATGATAATAATTAAGCGTTATAGAAGAATCGTCAACAGCGACAACTTGTTCGAACCCTGCTAGTTTTTTATCAAATGGCGAAGCACTATAATACAGCCCACTTACATAATCAAAGGTAACATCAAACTCATTTCCAAAACCGTTATCCTCTGTTATTGAATATACAGTTTGCAAATTGATTGGCAGATCTGGATTTAATAATGGACCGCTCCCCCATCTTTGCTCGGCCGAGCCCTTGTATTCAATTGTAGTTTCTCCTCCTTCGCTTAAGATAATAGTCTTTAGCAGATCTGCTCTGGAATCAGTTCCATGATAGCCATATTCTGAAGAAATAATATCATCGATACCATCACCATCAATATCTACAATAAGATCAGAGTTAAGACCAAAAAAGTTTTCCGGCAGAACCCATTCATTTTCTTCAACCCAGTTTGTTCCCGTATTAATAAAAGCTCTCTCCTGATCATAAAGTTTATAACCGATATCCGGAAGATTATCATGATTAATATCAGTAATAATCGCCGTTCCTAACCCGAAACGATCAGGAGTGTCCCAACTATCATCCTGCGTCCATCCGTTAGATCCATTATTCAAATATATCGTACTGTAATGGCTTAAATTGTTGTGAGAAAAATGAATTATATCAATAAGCCCATCAGCATTTATATCAGTAAATCGGCTCAGTTGATCTAAGGTAAACTCAGGAACAATCCATTGTGGATTATGTTCCCATTCAGTGCCGGTATTCAAATACACCCGAGTCCTATCCCAAGACGGCCATGGACTATAATAATAAACAATATCAACAAGATTATCCCCATTCACGTCCAAAACAGCTTCGTTCGCATTAAAAAAATCAATCGGAATATGCCATGCTGTACTCTGCGTCCAGCCCGTGCCATCTCCGTTATTTAAATAAACACCTTGATGGTCACTATATATTAAATCAATAAATCCATCCCCATCTACATCACCCGTTTGAGTTAATGGATCCAATATAAATGATGGAACTGTAAATGTTTGATTTAAAGTCCAACCATTCCCTAAATTCTCATATAGATTCACGCTAGATTGAGAGGAAACCAAAAGGTCAGACAATCCATCCCCTGTCACATCAATCATTCGATGGGCACGATTAACAATTGAAGTGGGCAATTCCCAATTTGAATCAAAAATCCACTCTTTCTGTTTTTCTTGGTACTCAAATTCAGTCGCTGGGAAAGATATTACATTACTTGTTATTTCATCACGCCCTGATTCTTGAATTGAACTTAGTAATGACTTCTTCTCATTATCCCCGGCAGAATATTCAAG
>CAYGIU010000042.1:4423-4732 GCA_964350015.1 uncultured Gammaproteobacteria bacterium | reverse complement strand
TATGCTGTTTTAACTAAAAACCCTTTTTCATAAGTTGAAATCTGATCTTGACGATTTTGTCTATTGAAATTAATTTCAAAAATTCCCTCTGTTTGTCCAACATTTGAATACGTTATTTTTGACGGGTATATTTGCCCCTGATCTTTAAAGTATTCATACTTGATCTTATTACCGTTTGTATCAAGCATTTCTTCTAACATCCACTTAAATATACGAGTTGTATTAGCAGAATCATCTTGGCGTGCGTCAGCGCTAAATCCAAAAGTATATTTTATTCCTTGTTTATCAGTGACTAACCAACTTTGATTA
>CAYGIU010000042.1:0-4413 GCA_964350015.1 uncultured Gammaproteobacteria bacterium | reverse complement strand
CTTTGATTATTTACAAACTGATACGTTAAAAATTGTCCACTTTCTGATTTTGCTCCATACCATTCATTATTAGCAGGATTTACTTTGACAATTTCCCCATCGAACGAAGAGTTAAAAATTTCATTATTTGTATACAATGTTTCAATGCCTTTTTGATTAATGCGTTCTATTGATGGAATACTTGAACTCCAACCAAAACCAAAAATATCGTTAATCTTTCCACCTTGACTATCATAAACTAAATCAATATTCGGTTTCTGACCATTTCGTCCATCCGGAACAACAATCGGATAATTAAAATGTAATGCACCAAAATTATTTACTGAATCAACTCCTAGATTTATCTTGTTCTCAATTTTTTTATCTTCATTGGCAGATGTTGCTTCAGCAACTTCTTCGGGCTGTGGTTCTTCAGGCTCTTCGTTTTGCTCACCTATCTCTTCTTCTGGCGGCACAATTTCCGGATCAGTATTTTCCTGGGGTTGAGTTTCAATTTGAACAGGTTCCTCAGGAGGAATCTCTATGTTTTCTTCAGCGCGAACTGAAGCAAATGGACTCATTAAAAACAAAAAAACCAACAGTCCAGCTGTTAGCTTTCTTAATGTTTCAGCAGCACCTCGACCAAAAATAACTGGTAACGAGTAACGCATATATTTTGCTTAAGGATTAAACCCGGAGGGCTTGATCCAAACCGCTTCCTTACCTCAGTATTGGTAGTCCCCTCCTAACCAACAATACTGAGATAGCGAGGCAGTTTTAGAGCAAGATTTCATTCTAACTCTGATACAGACACTCGTCAAGAGTACGAAGTCCTAAGTATTTCCTTATTTTAACATATTATCTTTTCTTAAAAGAAAAGATATCCACAGTTTAGAATTTATTCCTTAAAAGAAAAAAATCCCCGTTTCGAAAAACGGAGATTTTACTTTTTTATATCACTGCTAATTAACAGTGATTGTTACCGGATCACCGTAGGCGTTGAAGAACACCATGGTGACATTTGTTGTTTCTTTTAGTTTGACCAATATTTGACCAGTATCATCAAGAAATACAATCTTGACTATTGTCCCAGGCATGTCGACCTTAGTTGCGATTAACCTGTTAACATCGGTTATAAAGAGCTCAGTTTTACCACTGAGTTTTTCGGCAACAAATAAATACTTGTCACCTACTAGCGCGCCACTTAATCTCGGGCCAGAGTCATCTTTCTTCCAATCCTTTGGTAGGGACTCGGAAAAAAAGACTTTACCATCTAACTCTGCCTGGACTGATCCATCGGCGACTGCTATTTGTAAAGGACCAGCATCCTTGTTAAAACTTAGTTGTTTTAACACTGACATCTGTCTTTCGCAGATTTTCGAGAAAGAGTTATTATGCTCTGTACCCGTCTCCTGCGCATTGATTGGTAATGACCAAATCAACATTATTCCTAGAAGAATAATTATTGCTCTCATGCACTCTTTCCTTTTCTATAAATTTTTAATTGGCTGGGGGCATACGCCCCCAACAACGTATCTGCACCTTAGTACTTAATTGACAAAATGTCAAGAGAATTGCATAAATCAATAAAACGTTGACAAATACCACAAATACTACTAATTTAAAAATAAATAAACGGAGGCCATCTTGAGAAAGTTATTTAAAAAAACCCTTGTTACTCTAGTAATAATAATTGCCGCACTAAGCCTTATTCCGTTCACGGAGATAAGTAGCTTTATGCAAAATCTAGAGTTATTCAAGGTAAATCCGAGTCATTTTCTTATTGTTATATATATCTATCTCATCATCACAACAGAGTGCGATATTTATGCCATCTTAACAATTGCTCGTACTAAATGGGTGCGAGATAAAGTTAAAAGAAAAAACTCTAAAACATCGTGGAAACATAGTTTCAATAGTTGGGGTTTCGTAGGAATTTTCTTTTTTTCTTGTCTCCCCTTTTTAGGAATGATAGCGATAATCATTTACACAGCGATGTATACAAAAACAACAACGCGCGGACGCGTTGTTGGAAGAATGTTGATATACATCGGATACATAGTACGATTACTATGGACCACGAGTCTACTCACTCTTTTTTAGCCTGAATATTTAATAAATATCCAGGCTATTTTTTTATTCCTGATCCTTTCCGTAAAGAATAGCGGCAAGCAAGGCAATTGCTAAACCGATATCTCTAACCATGACCGGACCAAAATTTAAAATAGTTAAGGTCTGTAGTAAGCTCAAAAGCAAAATAATTCCCACCGGACGTACATACCAACCGGCGCATAACATTATACCGCCAATTAATTCTACAATTCCGTGAATTAGAACTAAAGTTGTTGCTGGGCCAAAGACGCTCGTCCATTCCGGAACCAAACCAACCCACATTTGCGGATTTGTAATTCCACTAAAACCGAACCAGATAAAAACAAAACCCAACCCAACTCGCAATACCATTGGGGCGTAAGATGCCCATTGTTTAGAATTCATACGTTTATTGAACTAAATCACCGATTAAATATCCGGCTAAAGCATCTTTGGCTTGCTGAAAAGTACCATGTTGCTTTGTAAACGCTTCAGTAGCATTAACTCCGCACAAACCAAGAATCGCTTTTTCTCCTCCGGGATGTTTTGAAATCCAATCAGTAAGACCATATACCTTATCACCAACTATTGTGTAGCAATCAGTTGCTGAATTATGAGTCGCGACATCAGCCACCGTAAAACCGGACTTTTTTGTTTCGGTTGGCACGTTTTCAGTGTTTGTTGTGTTAGTGGTTTGATTTGGAGTATTAGACACTGGCTCTTTAGTCATCCACCAGGCAAGTCCCAAAATGACAACAATAATAATGGCAATTATAATGCCAAGGTTTTTCTTCATAGATTTATATATTATTCAACAATCAGATTACCCTTCATTCCCATCTGACGGTGCTGCCCAACTGAGCAGTAGAACTCAAAGGTTCCGGTTTTATCAGCAACAAACTCTACTGTTTTCGATTCTCCCGCTGCTAGGATTCCAGTATTTACCTTGTACTCATCAATTAACAAATCATGAGTTCCCTTGTTGTTCGTGAAAGTAATTTTTACAGTGTCGCCCTTTTTAACGCGCATTTCTGTTAAATCAAATTTAAAGTTATCACCGCCTACTATAAATACTTTTTCGGAATTAATGTTTACTTCAGGCACAACAATGTTGGTTGTTGTTTCCATATTAGTTTCAACCGAAGTTTCGTTGTTTTCTTCAGTAGTTGTACTTTGCTCTTCAGTCGTTGTGTTCATAGTATCAGTGCCGTCGTTTCCATCATCCTTATCTTTACCGCCCCAAAAGGCAAATGCCAAGGCAGCAATGATTAAAATAATAACAACGATAACACCAGCTTTCATAGACTTGTTTTCAGGCACTGGATCGCCTGATGGTTCTTGCTCGTCCATAGTTTTAATTTAATAATATTAAGATGATAGATTCATCTCGTAAACACTAGTATACCATTAAATATACCTTATTCATAGACTCAAAAAATGCTATAATTAGAGCATGAAAAAACTCCTTGTCTGGCAAAGCTCATCGGTCATTATTGGAACCGTGATCGGCGCCGGTATACTCGGTCTCCCCTTTGCCTTCGCTAAAGCCGGTTTTATGACCGGTTTGTTAGTGCTTATATTTATCGGAGCCTGCATCCTCATGCTCAGCATTTTTTTTGGCGAAATTAGTTTACGTACTAAAGCCAATCATCAACTTACCGGTTACACTGAAATATATCTTGGCAAAAGCGCTAAACATATTCATGCACTTCTTTTGCTCTTCGGTATGTTCAGCGCTTTACTTGCCTATATGATTGGCTTAGGTCAGATTCTCAGTAGTTTACTCGGAGGCTCGGCCACTCTCTGGTCACTTATTAGTTACGCTATATTAACAATTTTTGTTATCTGGGGTTTAGGTATTATTAAGCGAATTGAATTTGTCATCAGTTTTGTTTTTTTGGGACTCTTGTTTATCTTAGCGGCCATCGCCACGCCGCACATTGATACGAGCGCTTGGCAAAATTTTGATGTGCGTAATTTCTTTGTCCCCTATGGTGCCATTCTTTTCGCCTGTACCGGCCTTGTCTCAATTCCCGAAGCCAAGCTGGTCTTGCAGGCGCAAAAAGGTGAACGTTTTCTTTTAACTGCAATTTTGATTGGCAATATCTTTCCAGTGCTTTTATATGCATGTTTTGCTGCCATAGTTTTAGCGGTTACCGGAGCTAATACTACACAAATCGCTACTATCGGCTTAAGCAATGTTGTCGGTCCCGCTGCTTTAGCAATTGGCAGTCTCTTCGCCATCGCCGCCATGTCCTCAAGTTTTATGACTTTAGGAACGGCAATTTCCGAAATTTTTCATTTTGATTATCATATTAAACATGTATATACGCTCTTTATCAC
>CAYGIU010000041.1:3629-6802 GCA_964350015.1 uncultured Gammaproteobacteria bacterium | reverse complement strand
ATATAGAACCGAGGAACAAAATGTTGGTCTTCAGTAATTTGTTTGTGTTCACTCTCTTTTGTCATGAATCTTTTTATAATTTTTCAATTCTGTATCTACAATCCTTAAATGCACTCTTATCAACAATGGGGATGAGGCCGTTTTCTAGCAAAAATTCTTTTAACTTTTCTTCCCGCTCACCAATCAAATCATGAGATGCTATAAAACCAGTTATATTTTTCGCTCTTGATGACAGCCTCGCTTGTCTCAATAGAAACGATCCAATACCCCTATTCCTATATTCTTCTAATACAAAAAGGTCTAACACTTCTAGGGTTTTTTGTTTATCAATAGCACAATGGATCCATCCCGCTATATTGCCTCCTGCATCGAAAACCTCCATATTAAATAAAGCTCGTTTGTCGCCCCGATAGGAGGGTTCGGAAAAAATCTGAATAGAACCTTTGAATAACTTAGACTTTACTTTCTTTTTCAATTTTAAAAGGCGTGATGATTCCTTAGACATCTTTACTAAATGATGTCCCGCAAAGGCTGTAATAAAATACTTATCAAGATATTCTAGCGGGACTAAGCCAAATCCATTATCTCCCCATTGTGGCCAGTGAGTATTAATAAAAAAGCTATTCGTTTCTTTTCTATAGCCCAAAACATTTACGCAGTGATTAAAATCTTCTTTTTTGTCCTCGTTCTCATCTGGTAATGTGACGACTCCTTGATCATTGTAAATAGAGTCAAAAATTTCTATATCAAGAATCACGGGTGTGTAGTGTAAAGCCTCAAGTATCTCATTTGGGCTTAAAATTCTTTCATAAAAACCCGATCGGAAATGTCGAGCATGGGCAATTTGTTTTTGATTATAATCAAACGGTGGTAATCTTTCTAATGTCATATCATGCTCCGCTTGGATAGGTAAGGCGCCGTAGGCTTTGGCAGCTCGAGCTCCCCACAAAGAGGCTGAGCCCAAGGGCATCCCGTCTATTTTTTTACATGCGGCATGAGAATAACGTGGAGACATTTGAAGCATACATAATCTATCTAACGATGAATGGAATTTCCTTTATCCATGGTGCTTTAAAAATCCAACCAATTAATAAAAGGGTACGAGTAATATTGACCACAATATATACAACCAATATTTTCTACTTCCTGAATAATTGTTTCTCATGATTAACTAACGGTTTGTCTTTAGGTAATGAAAATAATGGGGCTCCGAAAAAACACAAAATGTTCCTCCATTAAACAGAACACTAGCTATCAAGAAGAATATACCAATATATAGAAGCACATAAGTTGTTTCAAAAAATTTACCATCTCCGTTTTCACATCCAGAATTTTTCCAACTTTCTGGATACATAGTTTCATTTTCAATAAAATATCCTTCTTCAAATAGTCCTAAGGCTTTTTCAATTTTTGCTGTTACTTTTTGTTGATTTTTAAAACCAGTACATAAGTCACGTAAATACAAAAAACGGATAGCATAAAATGCAATAACTATAGCAAATATATATCCAATTTTTTGTCCGAAATTTAAATTTATATCACCTTTTAAAAGCCAACCACTGACTGCGAACATTATGCCCAGTGCCCATATACCAATGTTCTGCACACGGTCCCTGATTTTATGCATTGATTGATATCTTTCCTTTAGAGCATCTAAAAGGATGTCCGTTTTTTTACTAATTTCAAAATCTTTCATCATATTATTGTAATAACTTTCTAAATCTAGAATCCATTTGAGATTTACTAGGCCGCCCTAGCCATGATTTCTTTTTATTTCGCGGAGCAATAAAAGTACCGCTAATCGTAACGGGTATGCGTCGGAACCCGATGATTATTCCAATAGACGATTTAATCACTACATCCATATAATGAGTACCAACATATGCTGATTCTTCTTTCGCTTCAACTTCTCGACCACCAGGGTGCCCTAGATCGTTTTTAAACTCAGCTTCTTGACCTTCATTCCGGACCATCCATTGAATCTGTGCATCCCAAGGTAAAGAATCCGCATTTAGTAACTTAAATCGTATATCGCAATACTTTGGGACGCCAGAAATAGCGTTACGACCCCTAGTTACGATATTGCTAGGATTCCCAAACGGACTTGCTTCTATAGCAATCTCAGGAATAAATGATACGGTCGCCAAGGCGTTTTGTGTAATACTCTGATTATTGTCGACAGGTAGAGGAAAAAAATGAGAAAAAATTTCTTGCCATATGGTGGCCGCATCTAAATCAGTAGGAGATTGTATCGCCCTGTTGGCAGAAAGTGATAAAATCCCAAGTTTGACTATAAAATTGGAGTTGTTATTTGAATCTAAGCGGTTCAAATTTTCGGTATTATCGACTGGGTTTGCAACCGCTGAGTCGTTGTTTAAGCGTTCGATAATATAGTCAACACTATTTTTCAGTGCTACATCGTCTTCAACTAATGGTTCATCTGATAAATTACCAAAGGCTTCCACTGCCAGTACAGTTAATAAAATTGTGGACGGCCTCTCTTCTTCAGAAAAATTTAACGCCGCCCAAATTTTCAAATATCTAATAATTCTACGGATAATATTGTCATCATCTTCTTGACATTGTTCTCTGAACCATATATACAAAGCCTTTGGGTCACTATCCTCCCACTCATTAGCTTCTGTTGCGAGTGAACGATTATTGTGTGCAGAGTCTATATGATAGACAGGAATATCAATATGAAAATCTTCCTGAAAGCGAATACGGTCGCATCGCATCTTAGGAGGAGAGACGACATCAATAACTTCTTCTCCTGTTTCATTTTTATATTTAATAAGACAAGTTTGAACCATTGACTTTAAAGCTTTTGGTTTATAATCGCCGTCTTGATCGCTACCTTCCCAATTAAAATACATTCCTAAATCAATATCAAACTCGTCAGCTTTAGAGGCTGGTCTAACTTGTGTACCAAATTTATATGACCCCTGAATCCATGAAGAAATTTGATAACCCGATTCTTCTGCTAATTTTTCCTTTAAATATTCATCTAAATCATGCCAACGATCTTGTTGCATTTCCATTTGTTCCTTAGACGGCACAATTCGTCTGTGGAGCGTTTGCTTGTCAGGATTAGAAGAATAAAAAAGACTAGAAATACTCGGCATACTTGATTTTTGAGTTATTGATGGCTCGTAGATTATTAATTAATATTA
>CAYGIU010000041.1:0-3619 GCA_964350015.1 uncultured Gammaproteobacteria bacterium | reverse complement strand
TACAATTTTCCCACTAAAGTTAGCCAAAGTCAAGGATATTTAATATTATTAAGCTTTATGCTATAATAACCTTACTTCTAAAACTGACCTACCTAAACGGACCAATCTGGATTACAGCGTGGTTTTTTTGTATTCTGGAGGCTCTTTAACAATCCATCTCTTATACGGACTAAAACTGGCTTAAATGGACTAAAACGGTTTTATTCATAAGTTAATCATATGGCTAAGCCAGAATTAACAATCAAGGAGGTACCTATAACGGAACTTAAACTGAACGAGCATAACCCTCGTAAATGGGATAAAGAAACGCTTCGGCAACTCAAAGAAAGCATTAAGCGTTTCGGCACGGTTGAACCGTTAATCGCGAATAGCGCGCCGGAACGATACATGAATTTGATCGGAGGGCACTTCCGTGTGTCCGCGCTCAAGGAGCTCGGATATACAACCGCGCCAGTGGTATTCGTGCATATCAGCGACGAAGCCAAGGAAAAGGAATTGGCGCTTCGATTGAACCGCAATGTCGGCGAATTTAATTACGACCTTTTAGCCGAGTTCGATGAATCCTTGCTTGCCGACGTGGGATTCTCCAGTGAGGAAATGGATGACATTTTCGGTATTGATGAAACACCGGAAATGTTTGATCTCGATAAAGAGCTCGGAAAACTCGACATTAAAAATATTGAAGTAAAGAAGGGCGATCTATATCAGCTTGGCGAACACGTCGTTATGTGCGGCGATTCAACCAAAGAATCGGATATATTGAGACTCATGGGATCTGACAAAGCTGATATGTGCCTGACCGACCCGCCGTATATTTTGGATTATTTAAAGGGCAAAAAGAAAAATGGCAAGCCGACTGAAGGTTTCGGCTATAAACGGGATCGCAAATATCTAGAGACCGATACCTTGCCTGAAAATTTTACTGCATTGTGGATGGCAAGTATTACTAAGATTCAAAAAGAGAATTTTAGTATTTTGTGTTACGAAAATTGGAAAAACCTTCGCACTATTTGGTCAGAAATGGAGAAATACTGGAAGGTAAAGAATATGGTTGTCTGGCATCTCAATAACAGAACGCAAGGATTTTCAGCTAAGTATAAGTTCTTCTCAAAGCATGATATTGCCATGGTCGGTACCTCTGAACCTCATGACGGCCTTAACCTTGAGCCGGAAGAAACCTTGCTTCAAGAAGAATATGAGACGGCCTTGTTTGCTATATCCGGAAAACCGCACTGGGAGTCGTATGGCAAGAATAAAAAATACTGCCCGACCGACTTTATTGAATACCGAGCGTCAGACGAAAAAAGTTCGGGTCAAGGGATTATTTTCGGCACGAAGCCCTTGGAAATTTTAATCCCGTATCTTAAGGTTTTGACTAAGCGCGATGATATCGTAGTGGAGCCCTTTGGCGGATCTGGCAGTACCTTGATTGCCTGTGAGAAGATGAAACGCAAGTGCCGTCTAATGGAGAAATCGCCCGTCTACGCCCAAGTAATCATTAGGCGTTGGGAAATCTTAACTGGTCTAAAAGGGATTAGAATTAGTAACGACCCGACATATGGCCAACAAGAAGCAGACTCCAACAAATAGCCCCGAAGAGCCGAGGGGCATAAAAAAACGGATTAGCGACCAGAAAAAACACTTTCTTGAGATGCTTGAGAAAGTTCCTGTTATTAACGTAGCCTGCAAACGAAGTGGTATTAGCCGGGCAACGCTTTACCGGTGGAAGGATCAGGATGAGGGGTTCGCCTTGATCGTGTCGAATAAATTAGCTGAAGGTGTACTCTCAATTAACGATCTGGCCAAATCTAAACTTATCGAGCTTATTAGCCAGGGCAATTTAAGCGCTAGTATCTTTTGGCTTAAGACCCATGATTCTGAATTTGTTGAGAAACGAAGCATGAGTATTGAACATTACAATAAGACAACTCAGCCGATCAGCGAAGATACAGTAAATTCCATCAAGCGAGCCTTTGGCAATTATGTCAAAGGAGTAAATAGAATCAGTAAGCTTAAGCAAGACCGTCGTACTGAAAACACCTAGAAATTATTATTTCTTAGGAACGATTTTGACTCCCGTAAAGATACTCGGATCTTTGAGAGTTTTAACGAACTCAACTAAATATTGAGGATCGTTCTGCTTTGCATTTATGACTTCTAATAATTTCTCCATATCTTTTTTTGACATCTCACTATCTGACTTTGCCGAGATGAAATAATCAACGATATTGCGAGTCTTAACATCATAGGTCACAAGCAATTCATAGCCTTCTTTCTCGTAAGTTTTATCCCATTCTTTCGCTCCTGACAATTGCTCAACGGTTGGCTCGGTATCAAATTTATTAGGCTTACCCATAATGGCAATAACCTCATCTAAATTCTTGCCCATCAGAGACGGCACATCAAATACTGCCTGTGTTTGAGTTTGCTCAGTCAGCTCACTCGGACCACTGCAAGCTGCAGCGACAACGATAATAACGAAGAGTAATAATACTCCTGAAACAATCTTGTGTCTCAAAAACCAATTCTTTTTTAGTTGAGACGAAACGTTTCCTTCACTCATACTATTAAGTTTATAGGATCTCTCCTAATTAATAAGTACTAATTCGGGAAACAAAAAAGGTCTCCCGAACCAGTTGATAGCACCTTGCGGGGCTACCACTATTTCCTTTCGGAAATAGGCCTATCCTACAAGTACTGGTCGGAAGACCGTCTCAATGTAGGATAGGAACTTATTTACCATGCTCAAAATATAATTTTGAGTTTAGGCAAAGTGGCTTTCACCTATTTAATTGTCAATGTCCATAATAGCCCAAAGAGACTAAAAAGTCCACCAATTCTAGCTTAGTATCAAGCTCTTGCGAAGTCCTAGTTACCAACAGCTTACCAACTGGACTATCTCGGTCAGTCGCGTCATTCATGTGGTTAAGAAAATTAATTCATAACCACACATATGCAAGAACCTTTGACGACTCAAGCTGTTGGTGCTGTGCCTAGTGTTCCACTTGCTCCCCTCTCATACTGTCTTTACGCGAGAAAATCAAGCGAGGCCGAGGAGCGACAAGCCCTGAGTATTGATTCACAAATTAAAGAGATGCTTGAACTAGCGGCTCGGGAAGGGCTTCACATAACTGAGATACGCCAAGAAAGCCATTCTGCCAAAGACTCTGGCCAACGGCCAGTGTTTAACCAACTTCTCATTGATATACGCTCGGGCAAGTTTAATGCCCTTCTAACATGGAATCCAGATCGCCTAAGTCGTAATGCTGGAGATCTAGGTAGTCTAGTAGATCTTATGGATCAAAAATTGCTTCATGAAATACGAACCTACGGACAACGCTTTACTAACTCCCCTAGCGAAAAATTTCTGCTCATGATCCTTTGTAGCCAGGCAAAACTTGAAAACGATAATAAGGGAGTAAATGTAAAACGAGGCTTACGAGCAAAACTTGAAATGGGTTTATGGCCGAGCTGTCCACCAACTGGCTATTTGATAAATACTAATCGAGAAATGAAAGGCTACATGATTATTGATACCGAGCGGGTGCAAGTGATACGAGAGATGTTTGAAAAAATTGCTTATGCATATGGTTTAGCATTTGCGCGCACTGATCATCAC
>CAYGIU010000040.1:0-6977 GCA_964350015.1 uncultured Gammaproteobacteria bacterium | reverse complement strand
TTCATATAAGCCAGCTCTTCAATCTCAGGTTTCATATTTTAAAGGACGCGAAGGGATGAGAAAAATGATTCGTTTATCTTTGCAGTCACAAGATAAGCATTTAGTGATTGCCGGTTCGGAACTTGATATGATTGAAAAGTTAGGGGAAGATTTTTTAATTGATTTTCACACACGACGTGCAGCCCGAAAAATATCTTTAAAAGCTTTACGTCCGGGAAAAGAACGCGGCGTTCATGAAGTATTTAAAGAAGATCAAAAATATCAGCGTGAAATACGAATCCGTCCCGAAGGATTAATTAAACTAAAGTCGACAATTATTATTTGGGATTCATACATTGCTTTCTGTTCTTTAAACGGAGATATATTTGGAACACTTATTGAAAACGAATCGTTGGCTATAATGTTAAAAAGTTGGTTTGAGTTTATTTGGAACCAATCAAAGCTTATTAAATAAGTGCTATACTAACACTATGGAAACGTATAATTGGTATTCTCAATTAATAAAACCGTCATGGGCGCCGCCGTCCTGGCTTTTTGGACCGGTCTGGACTTTTTTATATATTATAATTGCTTTGTCGTTCGGAAAAGTTTTTCATATGGCTTGGCGCAAAGAAATTGCGCTTGTTGTCGCCTTGCCATTTATTTTAAATTTATTATTTAACTTTGCCTTTACACCGATTCAGTTTGGTTTAAAAAATAATCTCTTAGCCGCGCTTGATATTCTACTAGTGCTCGGCACTTTGATTTGGGCGATGATTGCAATTTATCCGCACGCTCGGTATCTAAGTTATGTTCAAATTCCATACTTACTTTGGGTTTGCTTTGCGACTGTGCTACAGTTGAACATTACTTTTTTGAATAGATAACTGGAAAAATTTAAAGCCACACATTTCTGTGTGGCTTTTTAATTTAAATTATTTCCCCTTTTACCAAAGAGCTAGTAAGAGTAAGCAGACTGATGCTTGAATTAACATTTCGCATCGCCAAGCTTTTTTACTGATTAGTAATATTGTGCCAGTAACTAAGAAGATGAGCGCCGCACCAATTGTTAATCCAATTTGAATCGGATTGTTAATTGATTGCATCATACCGAATGATACTATTGTTGCAATGACTAGGAGTGCGCCGGCTATTTGTAATACTCGATCAGTCCCCAGTATCATTGGCAGAGTAACTCGCTTGCCTTCATTGGCTTTAATGTCCTGAACATCTTTAATAACTTCTCGTGCAAAATAAGAAAGAAATGCGAGGCCAAGTCCCCAATAGATAACCGGATGAGTTGTTTCTCCGCTTTGCCAACCCATGATAATTGGAGTAGCACAGACTAATGTCATCGTTATGTTTTTAGTCATCCAATGGGAGGATAATTTTGCAGAGTAGGCAGCAATGGCTAGCGTATTGAACACACAAATAAATACGCATTCTTTTGGCAGATAGATAGTTGCGATACAAATAGAGATACCAAACATTAGCAGTCCCAGTAGTCGGATAATTTCTGGGTCTTTAAACTTGAATCGTTCTGATTTTCTGGCATACATCCAAGCCGCTCCTCCGTAATGATAAAAGCTTGCTCCAATCGTACCTAGCGCCATTGATATTGCTGCGGCTAATGAAGCTGTAAATGTTGCTCCACAAGATTGAGCGATTATCCAAGTGGCGAGGCCACTGGAAATCGGCATAATTGGCCGTACTAATTTATAGACTAATAACCACATGCGTAATCCTTTCTATATTTCTTTTTCTTTTCGTTCATAAATTAAATGTCCTTGTCCAAGACTATCAAGCTCCCAGATTTCAATCTCGCCTAACATATCCATGAATCCCTTATCAGTATTTATTCCTGGAATATGAGCGTGAATATCGATTTGGGTTGATGATTTTTTATCCTTGCTTGTATGCATGAATAAGGTGAGATACATATCACTGTGGCGCTCTACGGTAATGCCGTGTGGATGATGACGCAGAAATTTTCTTTCTCCCTTAACGTAATTTATGAAAACGAATTCAGATTTATTTTCGGAAATTTTTTCCATTATTTCCTGAAGCTTATCAAGCTCCTCTTTACTAAATGGTCCCATGTTGTATGGCTCCTGTCTAAATTTTTAAATAACAATTAATTTTTTTGACCTTATCATTTGATTTGACTTTATGTCAAATAACGCTTAGATTAGCAAGGCGTATATGAAGGTGCTATAGTATATATGTATTTTAGAGAGCTATTAAATAATAACGTTATGGGTAATTTTAATCGAGGAGGCAGTAATTACGGAGGAAAAAAGAGTTTTGGCGGCGATCGAGGCGGATTTAGAGGTAATGACCGTGGCGGCGATCGTCCACAGATGTTTCATGCAACCTGCGCTGAATGCGGAAAGGACTGCGAAGTCCCGTTTAAACCAAGCGGATCAAAGCCGGTCTACTGCTCGAATTGTTTCGGTAAGAAAGAAGGCGGCGGTAATGATCGCTTTGAACGACGCGGATCTGATAAATTTAGCTTTGGTGACAAACCAATGTTTAAAGCAGTTTGTGATTCTTGTAATAAGGAATGTGAAGTTCCATTCAGACCAACTGGTGAAAAGCCGGTTTACTGCAAAGATTGTTTTGGAAAAAGTGAGAAGAGCCACGGCTCTAGCGCACCGAGAATGGATCAATATAAATCACAACTCGATGAACTCAATAAAAAGCTTGATGATATCTTAAAGATGCTTTCACCAAAATCAGCAGTTGAGAAAACTGTTAAAGCGGAAAAGCCAGTGCTTAAACCAGCTAAGAAAGAAGCTGCTAAGAAAGCTGTAGTTAAGAAGCCTGCAAAGAAAAAGAAATAATATTCAATAAAAAAACAGCCGTTATAAGACCGGCTGTTTTTTTGTAACCTTTTAGAGTTAATTTCGTTATAATTAATACGAAATTAACTAGAAATATATGAAGTATATTATTTTGCCAATTTTAATATTCTCAGTAAGCATTTTAAGTGCTTGTTCTTTAAACACTAATTATTCAGCAAATAATTCTTCTACCGGATTGGAGAATGATTCGCAAGTTGGTGAAGAAGCTTTATCAACAACTCTTGATTTAAGTACTCAGAATTTAACTGCCGTGCCAATGAAAACGTTTGATCGTACGGAGTTGAGAGTATTAAATGTATCCTATAATAAATTGACCGGTGCCTTGCCTGCTGAAATCCGTAAGTTATCAAATCTTAGAATTCTAAAAGCTGATCATAATACGATGACCGGTGTTCCGGCAGAAATTGGACAATTATATCTTTTGGAAGATTTAGATCTTTCGTATAATAAAATAACCGGCTTACCACAGGAGATTGCTAATTTGAAAAATTTGAAGACACTTAATTTAAAAGGTAATGACTATTCAAAACAAGATCTTGAATATATAAAAAGTCATTTGCCAAACCTGACCATTATCGTTGATTAAAATTAAAGCCGCTTATTACTAAGCGGCTTTTTTATACAGGCTTAATTGTTTTAAGCGCTGGTAATGTGAACCAACTGCCTTACTAAAGGAAGGGTTTTCATTATAAGGGACATTATATTTTATGAAGACTGGTTTAAGTTCTTCAGCCAAATCTTCATAATGAACATGAGAAATTCCACGCCATCCGTGATGAATGTTTTGACGATTTAGTCCGCCGATTACTTCACAGAATAAAGGATTAGTTACAAAGTCGCAACTGGAATACATTTCATAAATGAACCAATCATTATGGACAACACCGTTTACAAGAGGCGCTTGTCTTGCTTGCATAACAATATGGGCCAGTTGAAATATTAAAGTGAAGTTAAAACTGGAAACAAAATTCATTACTATATAGCCAATAGCAACTTGCTTCCAACTAAAGTCTGTTACCAGCAATGGCAATCCTATAATAAAGAAAAGAAAAACGATTTTAATTGTTATGATTTTTGCGTATTCGAATCCGGGCCTAATGTTGAATCGTTTAGCGAGACCTTTTTTAACGTAAGAAGAAATCCGGAATGTTTCACCGAAAAATCTTCCAAAGGTAACGATCATATATAAAGGCCAGGCATAGAAATGCTGATAATAATGCATTGGCTTCCATGCGCCATGTTCGGAAAGCCGCAAAAGACCATAGGCTTCAATATCTTCGTCGCCAAGTATTTCCGCACCACCTTTAAGATTGGTATTGATGTGATGAAGACCGTTATGTTGGATATTCCAATTCGTGTCATTAAATCCCATCAACCAAATTGTTTTGCTCAGCAAGGTATTGACCCAAGCTTTTTTCGAAAATGCTCCATGCGAAGCATCGTGCATAATACACATGCCAACAGAAACCTGCGCTAAGCTGAATATGACGACTACTACTAAAGCTAACCAAGGGTTCTTGATAATGGTTAGGATGCTTATGTAAGAAAGCAGATATACAGCAAAAACTAAATTTGCTTTTATATAAAGCTTCCTATTTCCGGTACGCGGAATATTTTTTCTTTTGAAGTAACCGACGACTACTTCATCGCAAGCTTCTTTGAAACTTTTTTCTTCTGTGGTTCCAGAAAATTTTGGATTTTTCATCTGATTACTCCTTTCTTGTAATTTTTAATGAACTAGTTTATTGTTAAGTCATCATATCATAATATGCTAGAATAAAGACATTATTCATTGATTTTATTAAGACAAACGCCTATGTGCTTCTCAGCTTCAGCTAGTTTTATTGCCGGAACCGCCTTAAGTGCGGCGGGCGTTGTTGTTGCTACAAAAGCAAAAAAGAGAAACGAAATTCCCTTAGCTTTAATTCCTTTGCTATTTGGTATACAACAGTTGATTGAAGGATTGGTTTGGATTTCTCTGCGCAATGGATTGACTCTATTGAATACGATTTCAAGTTATAGTTTTATATTCTTTGCTCATGTTTTATGGCCTTTATATGTACCGATTGCCGTATTACTTGTTGAGACTGTTGCCTGGCGCAAGAGATTAATGATTATCTGCGGATCGCTTGGTGCAGTGGCGAGCGCGTACTTGCTTACGATATTTATTATGTATCCAACGAGCTCAGTAATTGTTAATCATAGTATTCAGTATCTTTGTCAATCACCGCGGGTTCCTTTGAGCTTGCACGCAGTCTTTTATATTATTGCCACATGCGGAGCAACTTTATTATCAAGTCATAAGATGATTCGTTTGCTCGGAATATGCACCACTATCTTTTTGGGAATTTCTTATTATTTCTACACAGTAACTTTTGCTTCAGTATGGTGTTTCTTTTCTGCGGTGCTTAGCATTATTCTTTACTTTCATTTCTCACCATGGAAAAAGAATTCGTAGTAATATTATTTTACAAGTTTGCTTATATTGAGAACCCTCAAGTTTTTTGTGATGAACAAAAGCAATTATGCAAATCAATTGGTTTGCTCGGACGACTTTTAATCGCGACTGAAGGTATTAATGGAACTTTTGAAGGAACGCGCGAACAAGTTGAATTATACAAAGAAGCATTACGAGCAATTCCGGCGTTCGCCGACTTAGTCTTTAAAGAAAGTGAAGGGACGGGACAGGCTTTCACTAAGCTGCAAATAAAAGTTCGCAAAGAAGTTGTTACTATGGGCGTTGAAGGCTTAGATATTCCTAATGAAACAGCTCCGGAAATAAGCGCAGCCGAACTAGAAGAAATGTATAAGAATGATGATGAATTTTTTGTACTTGATTTACGAAACGATTTTGAATTAGGTGTTGGTCAATTTGAAAAAACCGTTGATCCGAAGATGAGAAATTTTCGGGACTTACCGGAGCTCTTGCCGTCTTTAGAACATTTAAAAAATAAAAAAGTTGTAACGGTGTGTACTGGCGGTATTCGTTGCGAAAAAGCGACTTGTTTATTAAAGAAGGAAGGTTTTGAAAATGTCGTGCAGCTTAAGGATGGAATTCATACCTATATGCAAGAATTCCCCGGAGCGCATTTTAAGGGAACCCTATTTGTATTTGATAATCGAATGAATACTGACGTTGTAGATGTGCCGAATCGCGAAATTATTGGTCGTTGTGAATATTGCGACGCCGCTTGTGAAAAGTTCTATTCTGATGACAGTGTTCGTCCTTCAAAAAAGGTAATTTGCTGCGAAAACTGCTTTACCTTACATAGCGATCGCTTGCGCTCTTGCCAGCCGAGCTTCGTGGAAATTAATCAGTAGAGGGAGTATACTTAAGGTATATTATTAAGCCATTGTTTATTAAACAATATATATGGACCAATTAGAGAAATTTTTAGAAGATTTATTCACGAAGAAAATTACTTTTGCGCTTCCAATCAAAGCCAAGGAACTGATTGTTAAGATCGCGCCGTGGGTAACTTTGATTGTTATAGTGCTTTCCTTGCCGGCTATTTTTACATTATTCGGCCTCGGTTCTTTTGTTGTCGGAATGGGTGCTATTAGTTCACGTTATTATATTGGTTTGATAGTGCTTGTTATTCAAGTGATTTTTATGATCATGGCTTTCCCTGGCTTACAAAAACGCCTGATCAAAGGTTGGAAAATGATGTATTACTCTAATTTGATTTCTGTTGTGTATGCATTATTTTCTTCCTATAGTTTTGGTGACTTGGTTTGGACATTACTCGGATCTTGTATCGGCTTCTATTTGTTGTTCCAGATAAAGAGTTATTACAAATAAAAAAGCTTATAAAAACCGGTCCTATTTGGACCGGTTTTTTGTTTCTTGTCAAAGGTTTGACTTTCAGTTCAGCCTGTACGATAATACTAGTGCGTTTACAATTAGAAGATGTCTATAGGGAAGTCCGGTTCAATTCCGGCACTGTGCCGCAACTGTAATCTCGCTTAGCGAGTAGTCAGATCGCTATATACATTTGTTTTCCCGAGCAGGAACTTCGCGCATCTTGCGCTTGGATCATCTCGGGAGAGATGATTTTTTATTATGGAAACAACTTCAGAAATACAAGAACAAGAACTTGAGAAGCTATTGCAAGAAGAACTAAATCAAGAGGC
>CAYGIU010000039.1:3391-6983 GCA_964350015.1 uncultured Gammaproteobacteria bacterium | reverse complement strand
TTTTTTTCGCTATCCGATCCAAGACAATAAGTTTCACCAATAGCTCCCTTTTCTAAAATCTTTTTTATTCCATTAACATGATCAACAACATAAATCCAATCTCGGATATTTTCACCATTTCCATAAACCGGAATGCTTTTATTATCAAGTAGTCGAGCGATAAAACGCGGAATTAATTTTTCAGGAAATTGATACGAACCATAATTATTACTGCAATTTGAAATCGTTATCGGTAGTCCATAGGTATGAAAATAAGCTCGGACCAAATGATCGCTCGCTGCCTTTGAAGCACTGTACGGTGAACGCGGATCATAAGGTGTTTTTTCGTTAAATTTTGGATCACCTTGATTTAAGGAGCCGAACACTTCGTCAGTCGAAACATGATGGAAACGAGGCATTTTCTCACATTTTCGAGCTGCCTCCAAAAGGGCTCTTGTTCCTTCAACGTTAGTTTCAATAAAAACCTTACTTGAATCGATTGAGCGATCAACGTGCGTTTCAGCCGCAAAGTGAACAATCGTATCAACTGAAGCTACTAAATCGCGCACTAATGCCTCATCACAAATTGAACCTTGAACAAAACGATACTTAGGATTTTTTTCAAAGTCTGCTGTTGTTTCAAGTCGCCCCGCATAAGTTAAAACATCAAGATTGATAATCTCGTCATCAGGACATTCCTTCAACCAAAGTCGAATAAAATGAGAACCGATAAATCCGGCGCCACCGGTGACAAGAAGTTTCATAGGTAATTAAACAATGTTTGCTCGAATTTTTGCCGCGTAACTTTCAGCTTCGCCGGCGTCATACGCAGTTTGCGGCCAACGTCCAAGCCCATCTCCTTCAACTCGAGGAACAATGTGAAAATGAACATGCGGAATATGCTGATTAGCGGCATCTTTATTATCAAGAAAAATACTATAACCTTTTACGCCAATTCCTTTCATCATAGCAGCACCAATTTTCTGAACAGTAAGCATAAGTCCTCCTAATTCTTCAGGAGTTAAATCTTCTAAGGAATCAACCATGCGCTTTGGTGCAACAATGGTATGTCCCGGTTCAATAGGTAAGACATCTAAAAACGCAACAAACGCATCATCCTGCCAAATTATTTCTGCAGGCAATTCGCCGTTAGCTATTTTTGCAAAAATTGTTTTTTCCATACGTTAATTTATTTTATAAGGAGAGCTAGGATCTACTTCCCATCGTATCTCATCAATTTCTTCAGCTTTATTTTTTCCTTTGTATAAAGCGTCCGGCAAATTAATTGAATACGCAGGAGTATCGCTCACGCATTTATAACCGTGAACTATGCCCGGAGGAACAATAACCATAGTTGGATTGTTCTGCCCAACAGTTATAATCTGATGATCGCCTTCAGTCGCGCTTCCACTGCGACGATCCCACAAATGTAGTTCAAAAGTTCCTGGGCCGACAAAGACAAAACAATCCGATTGCTTGTGATGTTCATGCGGTCCACGAACAACGCCGGGATTGGTCAAACTGACGTAGGCCATTGCCGGGTCATATTCAAGCTCATCATTACGAAAAATCTCGACTAGCCAGCCGCGATTATCATCATAGCGATTAAGCGCTTTAACAATTAGTCCTTCCATGATTTTAATGCTTAGAATAATCTAAAAACACTGTAAGTATAGCAGTTATAAGCCATATAATCAATAAATAATTGAGGTTTATAAGGCTATTTACCGCTCCGGGCCAGGCAGTCTCAAAAATCACTAAACAAAGCAAAGTAACGCTTAGCGCCCGTAATAATTCCTTAAAAAAGACAGCTTTGTTCATCATAACGGTTTACCAATAAATTCTATAGAAACGTCTTTAACTTTTATCGAGCCTCCACGGGAACTTAAAGTCGGATCAGAAATCATAAACGAATAACGGCCTTTCAGGCGCTCCGCTGTGCGAGCATAAAAAACCAATTCAGTCTCCAGTGTGCCGGCCGCGACTGGTTTAAAATCAAAATTCCACTGAGCCTTATTATGCGCTATGCCAATCTGCATTGCCGCTGAACTTGGCTCGTTAAAACGCAATCGAACAATGGCCTTTTCAAATGCTCTTGGTGTATACACTGTGAAATAAACTGGTTCATCAATAATAGTCCTAGTGTCAATAACGCGTTCAGCCGGCAATAGTCTACTAAAGCGATATGTTTCTTTAGAAAAATCATGAGTGTATATAACTGCTCCTGTCGGCACAATACTTTGCCAAGCAACCCAAATCAAAAGCAAAATCAGGAGACAGATCCAAGCTATTCGAAATATTTTTAGATTCATATGTTTATCATAGCAATTTTTTAGCAGCTTGGCACGCCGACTACCGATTGCTTTTTTTGGGTCTTATTGCTAGTATAATTTCATAATGCAGATATTAATTACACAATTAAAAGACCATATCGGACAAGCCGTAACCTTGCGCGGTTGGGTATATAATTTCAGATCTTCAGGTAAGATTGCTTTTTGGCAAATCCGTGATGGATCTGGTTTTTGTCAGGCAATTATTTCTGCCGATGAGGTGTCACAAGATATGTGGACCGAGGCGGCGAAAGTTACTATAGAAAGCTCTGTTGAATTAACTGGAACAGTTAGCAAGCATCCAAAAAAAGAAGAATACGAATTACAAGTCATTAGTTTCCGTTTTTATCAGATTGCCGAAGAATATCCAATCTCTAAGAAAGACCATGGCATCGATTTCTTGCTCGACTATCGACACTTATGGCTTCGCTCTCCAAAACAATGGGCAATTCAAAAAGTCCGCGATACTATGATTCATGCCTGCTATGACTTCATGAGAGAAAACCATTTTACAAAAATTGATTCTCCAATTATTACCGCCAATGCCGGAGAGAACACAACTGACTTATTCAAAGTAAAATATTTTGACCAAACGGTTTATCTTTCGCAAACTGGTCAGCTATATATAGAAGCAGCTATTGCCGCGCATGGTCGCGTCTTTGATTTTGGTCCGACTTTCCGCGCTGAAAAATCAAAAACCCGCCGTCATTTAACAGAATTTTGGATGATGGATGCGGAAATGGCTTTTATCAATCTTGAACAAAACCTAGATACGCAGGAAAACTTAATTAGATTTATGGTAAAAGCGGTTTTAGAAAAAAATAAAGCTGAATTAGAAATTCTTGAACGCGATCTGACTGTCTTAAAAAATATCGATAAGCCGTTTTACCGAATGACTCACGAAGAAGCAGTAAAGAAATTAAAAGAATTGGGTTCGGATATTAAAGAACGCGATGATTTAGGCGGCGACGATGAGACTATCCTAACAAAAGAATTTGATAATCCGATTTTCATTACTAAGTATCCGGCCGAAGTAAAAGCTTTTTACATGAAGCGTGATGAAGAAGATGAAACTCGGGTATTGGGCGCAGATTTATTGGCGCCGGAAGGTTACGGCGAAATTATTGGCGGCTCACAACGCGAGGATGATTATAAAACCCTAGAAAAACGTATTAAAGAATTTGGATTGAAAACTGAAGACTATCAATGGTATTTGGATTTACGCAAATACGGCAGCGTCCCGCATGGCGGCTTTGGTTTTGGTCTTGAGCGTATTGTTACTT
>CAYGIU010000039.1:0-3381 GCA_964350015.1 uncultured Gammaproteobacteria bacterium | reverse complement strand
CTTGGGTATGTGGACTTGAACATGTCCGTGAATCCATCCCCTTCCCACGAACGATTTATCGAATTACTCCGTAGTAATTATAAGAAAAGCCATGACTCACGTCATGGCTTTTTAAATACTGCAATTTTATTGCAACGGAGTATACAGATCCTCCGTTAAATATTCTTTATATACTCGTAAGTATATTTTGTTATCACGTAAGATCAAAGCTCCATAAGGACATTGAGATTTACTAATTGGACAATCTCTCCATTCCTCCTTGGCAATGAACTTAGTTTTATTTATGTACATATCATCGTTTCTGGCCCTGATATATGCTCCTTGATCATGCGGTAAAGCAGAACTGCTAAACTCATCTTCAAGTAATAGAGTTTTACCATTGAGCATATAACGCAGTTTGGAAATCCGTGCTGTCCATGCCGAAACAGTAACAATACCTTTTGGATGATTCCAATAATGATTTTGACCAGGCATTTCTCCAGTGAAAACAGGCTCTTCATTATTTAAATATAATGACCGATTGCGTTTGGTTAATACTCCCTGCGGATGAGAAGAAAATATTGAGCATTTCTTAGGTAGCGTAACAACTTTTTTGTTTCTTAGAAAAACATTACGCTTATTAACGATTACGATACCGGTAGAAACAACAGAAAAGCTATAATCATCACCCTCAAAATAAAGCTTGCCGTCAAGAAATAATCCTTCCTTAGTCTTACTAAGAACTCCCCATTTGCACAAATACATATCAGAACCAAAAGAAAATGGTCCGCCACCTATAGACATAGGCGTTGAACATTCTGCTAAAGAAATCTCCGTCTTGCCGTTAATTATTATTTCTTTGTCGTATACCTGAACAATACCTTGGGGATGCGGATACCAGTGCGCTGCATTATCGGTTATAAATGTATTATTAATAAAAATATTACCATTAACTCGAATAGCAACACCATAAAATCCACCGTACCAATCGATTACTCCGCCCTTCATAATATTGACGGACGAGCAATCATGAACCAAAATATCATCGCCAGTTTTTGCTGTTTTAAGCCGTTCGGATAATAATGTACCGTCGGGCAATGGAAATGTATTCAAGATTTACTCCTTTTAATTTCTAAATTAAATTTTTGATTCTCTAAACGCTAACATATTCCATTCTCCAAAAAGCTCGTTTGTCATGCCCTCTCCTTGATTGATGTGGAAGTAAACCGTATTATAGATAACCCGAACAATACCGAAGGCAGGCTTGTATTTTTTTTCAGAAGATTTATCTAGCTCTCCTTTGGATTGTGGTCTATCAAAATCAATTCGAAAAACCAAACTAATACTTCCCTCTTCGCATTCATGTAATTTATTATCTAGTCTCAATAGGTAATCTTTATTACATAAAATAAATGTTAAGGCCGCTTGTATATCAAATTTTAAATTCAAAAAATTTGCATACTCTGCCAGATTATCCAAGCTTAAAGTTTTGTTACTGTAAACATATGGAACAACAAAAGGCTTAACTAATGGAAAATGATTTACCAAAGTATGTATTTTGCTAATCATATTATCATTCCCTTGATATTTCAGATCAGCATAACCATTAAAGGCTACCCTAATGCCATTATCTTCCAATAAATGTAACAGTTGCATAACATCATGCTCTTCACGCATAACTGGAACCTCAGCGAGCAGATCAATGTAGACTTTATTTCGAGCAAAAAACATTAATTATATTCCTTTCTAAAAGTACTTTTTCTAATGCGCTAGTATTAACATGAGAAAACTCAATTGTCAATATTAAGTTGTAATTTTAATTACTTTATCATGAGAAAAATTTCCCATAATAATAGTGATCTGATCTTTTGAAATATTAAATTCTGAGGCCAATAATTCGATTAGTGACTCATTAGCTTTACCGTCTTCCGGTGCTTTAGCAATATCAACTTTAATTGTTCCGTCCGATAATAAAGATTTTATTCGAGTAAGCTTTGCGCCGGCATGAACCTTAATCTTTAACGTTAAGTTTTTATCATCGGCTAATTCTTTTTTATATTGTTCGAGCATATTATTCAGAAAATACTATAGCATTCACTATATCGCGCCCCGGTCCAACTTTGTATTCATCGTCGTATATCAAAGCTGATGAACCGCCGCCATCAAGATTCATAGCAAACTTCATTTCAAGCGATATCATCACTTGCGCTAAGTCCGGCACAGTCGCATTACGCACGACGATCAAATACATCTTATTATCTGAAAACGCCAAAGCATTTCGCAGCGACTTTACAGTTCGCTGCTTCTCATCAAGCTCAGCAATATTCAAAATATTAATTCCACTTTCAGTTAAGCGCGGTTTATTACCGATGGCGGCCGCTAGTGTCCCGTAATGGCTTTCATACGCAGACAAGCTGCCAAAATCACGAGTATCGGAAAAATAATGTAATTCATTCGTCCCAGAAAATGCCATAATAGGTCCGGTACTCGGATAGACAAGTTGATTCTCATTAATAAAAACGTCTTGCAAAGAATTATAAACTGGATAAAAAGAATAATTTTTCTTAGCGACGCTTGTATCAAAGTATGTTCCGTTAATTGCAGCAAAGCCTCGGCCTTCTTCATAGAAGCGAGCTAATGATTTAACCGGACAATTAGATTCACAATTACTTAACCCTGCGCTCAAGGTGCTAATTCTTAAATTCGGATTGGCTAAATTGATTGTTACGACATCAGCAATAAATGATCCAGCGCTCGTATCGACTGTTTGACGACGATAAGCGTTATAGCTGCTTACGGCGCCGCTCTGGCTTACTCGAGGAATCTGCAATAAATCATTAATAGTAATTCCAAGCCCGAGACTACGCATAATAGAGAATGCATCAGCCGGGCGTCCCAAATAATACTTTTTTAAATTTACCGGGTTAATATACCAAGCTTCGCCATGAGCTTGAGCTTGAATGACAATTCGTCCTCGCAAACTTTTTGCTAAAGTTCCTCCGTCAATCAAAGTTTTAAAATCTCTTTCGCTTATCCCTAGCCCAAGTTGTCGCATAATTGCAAATGCATCATCAGGTCGGCCCAAAAAATAACGCTTAAGGTTGAGTGGATACAGGTACCAAGCTTCGCCATTTTGTTCAACACTCAAAAGAATGCGCCCCGATAAGCTCTGAGCTAAAGAAGCGGCGTTAGCTGTTTTTGAAATAAGAAAAGGACTAATGAGAAGACTTAAAAGAAGCGCTGCGAAGTAATATTTTTTCATGATTAGAAACTTACAATATATATTTTCTCAAATTGTTTTTTTTCGTCAGCATCAGTGTTCCACGGAATCTCGATTTTCTGAAATCCTTTAAAGTTTTTTTCGTTTGAAAAGTCTACTAATAATTCTTCTTGAGCTTGGTT
>CAYGIU010000038.1:0-7026 GCA_964350015.1 uncultured Gammaproteobacteria bacterium | reverse complement strand
AAATAATATAACTCCAAGGCATCGTTAATTTGCTTAACATACGCGACACGCTGTGCATCACGCGAACGCATACGAGCACCACCGAAAGAAATAATGGCAACAGTAGTCAGTAAACCAACAACGGCAATAACAACCAATAGTTCAACAAGTGTAAAGCCCTGTTCTTGTTTATTTTTTTTCATATTTAATCGCGCAAACAACGCACGGAATCTCCGCCTAATTTATCATAATATTGCCGGGCTACGGTTGCAGAGCCTGCCAGCACCGTTCTACCCCAAGCATAATCAGAGTTATAAGCCGTTGAAGACCACATCTGGCCATACCAACCGGCTCGATAATACCAATCACCGGAACCGTGTCGATAACCGGCTATGAGCGCTACAAAACCTGAAGTACCTCCGGCTCTTAGCTTAGTGCCCGCTGTACTACATTGATAAGTACCATGAGCGCGAGCGGGATCACAGGTCTGTCCCGAGTCGGTTAAAAATTGCTCTAAGGTCGCCCACTCCGCATCAGTCGGAATGTGCCATCCAGCCGGACATATGCCCTGACATTTGCCACCGTTACATTCACTAGCAGAATAATTCATTGCTTCACCCCAAGTGTAAATAGCGCCGTAGGTTACGCAATCAGATTCGTTTAATGCCGTGCTACCCACTTGACCATGCGCTAATGGACAATATTTTTCAACAATACCATTGTTGGCAACAGCCGTTGCGCCCGTTGCTTTCATTGTTCCATAATTTAAAGGCTTGCTCAGCCAACATTGTCGACCAATCGAGACCGTACTATAAGTATCGCCGCCATAACTTAAAGTGTATGTCCCGCAAGGCTTACAAGAAAGCCCATCGCACATAGTAATACCAGAGGCAAATTTTCCACTCGCCGCTCCTAAACAAAAATTAAGCGTGTAGCTAGTATTTCCCGGATATACCGAATAAGAGAATTCTTGGTTTGGACAAGTTCCATCAGTTCGCGGTATTGGATTATTTGGTACGGGATCGAGGTATTTTATTCCATTTTTTGTCAATGGCTGACCAGCGGTAATTAAGGTTGGGTAAACACCATGTCTTAAAAAATATAATTCTAAACCTGTTACAATTTGATCGATATAAGCAACGCGTTTAGCATCTCGGGACTTGACTCGTGCGCCATTCAATGACGTAAAAGCAACAGTTGTAACGACACCAATAATAGCAATCACAACTAGCAATTCTGCGAGCGTAAATCCTTTAGTATTTGAAAATAGATGCTTCATAGCATCTATAAGTATACCAAAAAACAGGGTCTAGGGTATATACGTTCGTTTTTTAAATAGATATTCAGTCCAACGCAGCGCAATTCGTAATTGATTACTTAAACCAGGCGTTTTAAACAAGTAAACAGTACGCCAAATATACCAAGCAATTCTTCCAGAAATAAGAATCCCGAAAACCCGACCGGCCGCGTCCCAGGTACCTAGTGAAACCAAGATACCCATAACTTTTACAGTGTAAGGTTGTAAAGGTTTTTTATGAACGGCATGACAAATATTACGAGCAACAAGACTCGCTTGTTGAACTGCTAATTGCGCGAGCATAGGCGGTTTGGTAGCGCCAATAATCGAGATAATATCTCCTAAGGCAAATACTTCCGGGTGCTTTGGTATATTAAGCTCTCTGCTTACTAAAAGATTTCCCTGTGTATCTAAATAATTTTTGTCTACACAGTCGGTATTAGGCTGAACGCCGGCAGTAAGCAAGGTAATGTCTGAGTGAAATTCTTGACCATTAGCATGAACCGAATTTTTTGTGACTTGATTAATAACTGAACCGCTATGAAACTCAATTCCCGAACGCTCTAAACGTTTAGCAATATAAGCTGATAATTTTGGATCAGATTCGGCAAAGGGCAGGCCACCTCGTTCAAACATTCGTAGTTTCGAAGGAAGTTTTATTTTCTTGTCCAATAATTGATCTAATTCACAAGCCAGTTCTAAACCGGTAAATCCCCCGCCAATAACATTTATTTCAATGTGATCTTTGCCACTGCGTGAACTGCGAATAATTGCTTCCCTAATTTGTCGCGCATCATTCATCGTTTTTAAACAAAAGGCATGTTCGCTACCTTGCAATAAATCAAAGCGCGGCCGAGCACCAGTAGCAATAACTAAATATTCATATTCAAGTACGGAATCGTTTTTTAACGTAATCCTTTTTGCTTCAAAGTCGATAACTGCGGCCTGCGAACTAATAATTTCCAATTTATTATTATTTGTTAAAAATGATCTTATGGGAAAACGGACATCAGAGTCACACAGTGTTCCGGTAGCGACTTCGTGCAGAAGAGGCATAAAGGTAAAGTAATCTTCTGTGCCGATGAGGCGAACTCGAACACCATGCTTAAGCAAAGCACGCGCCGTATAGACGCCGCCAAAGCCGTTGCCGATGATAGTTACTATAGGAGATATCATATTAACTAAGTATACCCGCTCTTTAGTTTCGAGAAAAGGGCATAAAAAAACAAGCTGCCGAATAGGCAACTTGTTTTAAAGAATCAATTGATTCTATTAGAGAACGGCGTCCTTAGCTGCCTTAGCTAAACGGAATTTTACAACCGTTTTAGCGGCAATTTGGATCTGTTCGCCAGTCGCTGGATTGCGACCCATACGAGCAGCGCGCTTTACTTTTACCATTTTACCAAAACCTGGCAAAACGAATTCGCCATTCTTCTTTACTTCCGAATAAGCCATGTTGGCCAATTCGGCAATAACGTTAATGATGTCCTTCTTGGACATATCTGTCTTAGAAGCCAAAGCTTCCATGAATTGAGACTTTGTCATAGTGACGTTTGTTATTAATTCTAAAAGGCAAAAGCCTCTTATATGCTTTAAGTATACATAAAACTGGAAAAAATCACAATAAAATAAAGGGTTTTAGTGTTACGGCACAAAAGATGCTATAATATTAGGGAAATTTCAAGCTTATGTCTCATATTCCCAACAAACAAAGAGGTTTTACTTTTGTTGAAATAATGGTGGTTATTGTTATTGTTGCAAGTCTAGCCACACTACTTGTTAGTGGCATTCAAACAATCAGAGTTAGCAGCCGTGATACTAAAAGGGTTAATGATATTAACCAAATACGTAATGCGCTCAACATCTACTACTCAAAATACAGTCAATATCCAACGATGATTACTCCGGGCCAAGCTTTTAGCGTTGGCTCGATAATTTATTTAGAAACTGTTCCTAATAATCCAACACCATACACCGACAATGGCTGCCCGGATAAAAACTATGATTATGCACAAACTGACGGTGGAATTTCTTATACCCTAACCTTTTGTCTTGGATATAAACAAGATAGCGTCCCGGCTGGATCTAACAAAGCTATTCCTGAAGGAATTGTCCCAGGATAATAATATGAAGAACACTCATCCGAAAGGCTTTACGCTTATCGAGCTCATCACGGTACTTGCAGTTATAGGTATTATCAGCACTTTGGTTATTGTTGCCTTTAAAGGAACTCGCTTAAAAGCCCGAGATGCTCAACGTGTTCATGATATTCAAGAAATACGTTCCGCTCTTGAGCTCTACTATAATCGCTATCGTTCGTATCCAACAGCCCTAGCTCCGGGCTTTACTTTTTCGGTAGGCAATACAATATATCTTGATCCAATGCCGGGCAACCCAACGCCACGCACTGATGGTACTTGTTATAATGAAAATTACGTTTATTCCCCTTCTGCAAATAATTCTAGCTATACTCTGAGTTTTTGCTTAGGAAGTGATACGGGCGGAATCACTGCTGGTGCAAAAATTTGCAATGAAACAAGTTGTCTCGCTCCATTCACCTATTCTGCGGAAGCAACCGCCTTATTCGCTCGCTTCAGCGGAACGCCAACAGACGCGGATAAACGTTATATGAATAATTTAATTCTTTCCGGGAAAGCTCATGGCTGGTGGACAAAAATGGATATCTTTTATGTTTTCGCTATTGGTACTAACGCAACAGATTCTCGCTTAAATTGGAAATCAACTAGTTATAATGCCACAGTTGGCGTCGCTCCAACCTGGACCGCGTATCAAGGTATTCAAGGTAATGGTACCACTCAGTATCTAACAACTAACTATACCCCGTCCACACATGGTGTAAATTTTACCGCTACATCACAAAGCCTCGGAGTTTATTCTCGAACCGATGCTAATGGCGGATATGTAGATATTGGTGCTTATAATTCCTGCGCTTCAATTGCTTCTTTATTTATTAGATCAAGTAATCAGACTGCTGCCTATTTTGGAACTTGTACTTCTGGAGCTCCGGTATCACTTTCAAGTATGGGATTTTTTATTGGACAACGCTCTGACTCCGTAACACAAAAATTATACAAGAATGGCGTATTATTGAACACAACCAGCGCGGCGGGATCAACAGTGGTAAATAGTCCTCTTTATATCATGGCTCGTAATTTAGGCGGACCAAACGCCTACAGCATACACCAAATCTCCGTTGCCTTTGCCGGCGGTGCCTTAACTGACACTGAAGCCGCATTTATGTCCGCTGATATAAATGAATACATGACATCAATCGGAACTAACGTATATTAAAGTAATAATATAAAAACACCGCCCGTAAGGCGGTGTTTTTTATTTAACGTTTGGCAACTAACTTTTCTAAATCGTATACTTTTCCAGCTTCATCCCACTTCTTCAAAGTTTTAATCGCGGTGGTTGAAAGTGTTAGCTTGATCATCCGGCCGGTCTTTGGGTTCTTGACCCGCTTTACCTGAAGGTTTGGTTTAAAAGTTCTTTTAGTACGACGATTGGAATGGCTCTTATTAAAGCCGCTCTGAGTTCGTTTGCCGGTTAATTGACAGGTTGTGGACATATAGTTCTAGAATAATAAAACCTGCTGTTTGGCAGATAATATAGCCATTATGAAGCAAAATTCAAATACTGTCAAGAATTAGACTCTTTTAATGCTTATTTTCTTGCCCTGGCACTCTACTCTATATATAAAAACCTTATCATACGGAATTTCCCAGCTAACTGCTTCTTTTTCCGTATGTTTCTCAACAATCTTTCTAAATAAGCGAATCGAATTGCCGTGAGCGGAAATCGCCACATTGACTTCATTCTTTTGAATGTAGGCGCCTAAACTGTTTATAAATGCTTTAACTCGCTTTTCAACATCAGCAAAACTTTCGCCTTTAGGTAAACGCTCATTGAAACCGCGATGCCATTCATCATATTGCTCGGGGCCATATTTCTTGACAATAAACAAATGGGACTTTCCGGCTAAGTTTCCATAGCTTCGCTCAATCATACGATCATCTTCAATAATTTTTCGGCATTCTTTATGTCCCCTAATCGCCTCTCTCATTGTATGCTTACTGCGAGTTAAGGAAGTATGAAACGCAACATTAATTTTTTTATCCTTTAAACGGATTCCAACAATGCGCGCGTCATCGACGCCGGAGTTTGTTAGCTTTGAATCGCGCCAACCGGAAAAAACACTTTGGATATTATCAAAGGTTCTACCATGACGAAATAGGTAGATATAAAACTTTTTATTCATACTAAAGTTTAGGTTTTTTTATAGTCCTTGGTCCAAAACTCGATTGAACGCATTGCTTTGTAGCCATCAGCCGGATGTCCTAGGAAATAACGTTTTCCGTCAGCCGGAGAAACGTACCAGGCATCTTTATTACCTTCGATTTGAATAATAATTCTTCCCTTCTGCTGATCGGCGTACTTTTGATCAATAGGTAAACGAGCTCCCTTAGCAATCGGGTCAAAACCGCTTAGTAGTTCATCTTTATCTTTAAAAGTATCGCCGTCGGTATCATCTTTAGCCGGATCAGTGCCAATCACCGTTTCAACGTCATCAGATAAACCGTCTTTGTCAGTGTCAGGACCCGAAGCTAAGTTAGCATCGGCAATAGCAATCTTAGAAATATCAGCATTACTGATTCCAGTTCCCAAAGTCAAAATCAAATTATAAATGTTGGCATCAGCCGAACTAAGCTCTAATTTACATTGCTCAACGTCCTTAACCGCCGTTGATGAAGATTCAATATCTTTCTTATATTGTTCAGTCTTTTGGTTCAATTCATCCTGAGCTTTCTTCAAGTTTTCATCAATTTGCGTAATCTGTTCATCCTTAGCTTTTATGTCAGCACTCGCTTTAGCCAAATCTTCTTTAGTGCTCGTCACTGCCAAAAGCAAAGTCGTATTGTCGTTATAAATCTTTACAATCAAGCCAACAGCACCGAGGATTATCAAAATAATCAATCCGTAAAAAATCCAACGCTGCCAGTGACGTTTCTTTACTTCATGAGCCATTGCTTCATGATGCTCGACCGGAGGAATTCCGGCTGGGGCTGGCATAGGGTTTGCTGCGAACATATCTTTTGCTTGATTAGTTTGTAAATTTTGATTAGAAGACACCGCCTGGCCGCAATACGGACAGCGGGCGGTATTATTTAAAATTAAGCGTTGGCAATTTGGACAGCGCATATATCAATAGTATACCACGTTTTAGCGATTTCGTAATATATGACAGAGATTACGAAGCGAGAGTTGTTAGCGCTGTTTCGGCATATAATCTGATATGTTCTTTTAATTCAAGACTCTTAAGTTCTTCAGGAGAAAACCATCCATATTCATCGCTGCGATCATCTAACCCCTCATTTATAGTAACTGTATCGTTTGTAACAGTTCCAAAAAAAATCATTGTTACATGTTCGTGAGTTGGAGAAATTCGATGACGATTTAAAAAACGCGGTGGAATCAAATCTCTCTCTTCATCAGTCTTTTCTTTCCAAATACGGGCATCAGTATATAAAGTAACATCAAAGCCAGCTTCTTCCTTTGCTTCTCTGATTGCCGCCTCATTCGGATCTTCATCCAATTCAATGTGCCCGCCGACAGCAAGCCAAATCTTATATTTATCATGCTTCCGTAAGAAAACTTTATTCTTATGGACAACAAAGACTTCAACAGTGAAATCAATTTTTTCGTGAATATGAGGCATGAAACAATTA
>CAYGIU010000037.1:0-7601 GCA_964350015.1 uncultured Gammaproteobacteria bacterium | reverse complement strand
ATGAATAAATGGGCATTACGGGGCTTAGTAGTTTTGCAGTTAGGGGGAATTGGAAATATGGTTCGTCCGTTGATTGAAGAAAATGTTGAGGAAAAATATGATTTTTCAGCGAAAGATACAAGCACCGAAGGCGCCGCCTTACTAAAAGGTAGCGTTCCGGAAATCGTTATGTACGGCCATCGCGATCAGCGTAGCGACGCGATATTGAATTATTTAAGTAGTAAAGACGGTTTACCTGAATCAATGAGGGAAGAAATGACTATCAGGGATTTTGTTTCACAAATTAGTACAGCCGAAGAGATTAGGTATTTTGAAGATACAGCTATGGTTAGTGAGTTTCATAATTTAATAATTCGTTTGCAAGAAAGGTATAAGTCTTTTGATGATAATTCAATGCATTTGTATATTGAAAATAAAGAATACCAAAAAGACATGATAGAATATGATTTTTATCATGTAGCAACTCCGCATTTATTAAAATCAAAGCTTTCCGGTTTAAGCTATGAAGAAAAACTTAACTATGTTCATAAATTTTATTCCTTAGTAACGCCCAATAAAGAACAAAAAGAAAAGTATCAACAACAAACGGATGAAGAATTTGCGGCGACTGGTTATATGCGCCTACCTAGTTATCATCACGTAAAAAAACTTTTTTCTAAAGATACGCCGTTTAATATGAAACAATATGACGCTGTTTGGACAATGGAGCAAAAGCACGGAAATCCAGAAGTTGATATATCAAATAAGTACAGTGATCGAATGGAGCATGGCGAGCGGGCTTATTATCAACCAACCAAGAATAAAATGTATTTAGGTTATTATAAAGATGATACTCAAGACCCTTTGCAGGTGAAAGATTTTATAGCAGAGTTGACACATTCTGCACAATATACAAAAAAACCAGAAACAACAAAAATGAGGGATTTTGTCGATGATTTTCGTTTGTTTTTAGAAATTGTCGGTGATGAAAAAGCTATTAAGGCGCTTAAGGAAATGGAAAACGATTTAGCGGAAGAACAAGAGTTGCAGAATCCAAAAAAAACTCACGAAGAATTATATGACGAGAAAATGTATGATGCTGCCGATCCTATTGAATCAGTGGAATTTGAAGCGCATAAAAAAATTCAACCGAAACTGGAAGAAGAGTATGAAGAACGATCCGGAGAGAAATTAAATAAAGAATAATGTCTAACCATCTAAAACAAGCCCGTATTATTATAAGTACGGCCTGGCAGCGCAACCTAACATTTCGTTTTACAACGATGACCTACCGCATTGGAGAAATTGCGGAAGTATTAGTGTTGATTTTAATGTGGTCAGCAATTTATGCAACGGGCTCGGGCGCGATTAAAGGATTCACATTGAACGAAATGATAACGTATGTTTTAATCGGAAATTTAGCATCAACCGCCGTGCGAAACTTTTTACCAAGTTACATTTCTCGTGATATTAATGAAGGTCGCTTATCGATGTTTTTAGTAAAGCCGATTTCCTATATTAAGTTTGTTTTTATCAACGAGTTAGGAAGAATTTTATTTGCAACATTGATTTCGCTTGGCTCGATAGTCGCAGTTATTTTTTTCTTTCTTGATAAGATTTATATTAATACCCAATCTAGTTACATATTCCTTATTCTCGCGATGATGTTTTTAAGTTTTGTTATTGAGTTGTTAATTGGCTTTTTAATCGGTTGCATAGCCTTTTGGACCGAAGAAGTTGATGGCATTCAAATGACCATTGAACGTATTAAACGCTTCTTCTCCGGAGGCTATTTCCCATTAAGTTTATTACCGATTTCCTTAATTACAACGAGTAACTATTTGCCGTTTCAATATTCATTCTTTATCCCGGCTTCGATTTATTTAAAAAAGATGAGTTTAAGCGACGGAGTACGCGGTTTGGGGATTCAGCTGATTTGGATAGTACTATTAAGTCTTATTTTACATTTTGTCTGGAAACGCGGTTTGCGCAAGTATGAAGCAACCGGATCATAATATGAGTTTAATTATTGCTAAAAATTTAGTAAAACATTTTGAAATCTACCGTAAACAACCGGGTTTGCTTAATACACTTAAATCGTTTGTACATCGAAAGTATGTCTTAGCAAAAGCGGTTCAGGATATTTCTTTTGAAATTGAAGAAGGGGAGATGGTTGGATTTTTAGGTCCAAACGGCGCGGGAAAAACTACGACCTTGAAAATGCTGTCCGGAATCTTGTATCCGAGCAACGGAACGGTTCGGGTCGCCGGATTTATTCCCGAAGAACGAAAGATAGAATTTAAAAAGACTTTCGGAATCGTCTTAGGACAAAAGGATCAACTTATTCGCGCTTTGCCGCCAATGGACAGTTTTTTATTATATAAGGAGTTTCATGAAATATCTGATGAAGACTTTGATGCAATATTTAATGAGTTGGCTGATTTATTAAATATTCGATCATTCCTAGACGTTCCGGTACGACGTTTATCTTTAGGTCAGCGTATGAAATGCGAGTTAGTCGCTGCGCTTTTGCACAATCCGAAGATTTTATTTTTAGATGAGCCGAGTATTGGACTCGATGTTGTTGCGCAGAAAAATATTCGCGATTTTATCAAAACCTATAATAAGAAAAAGAAAACGACTGTTTTACTTACTTCTCATTACATGGAAGATATTAAAGAGTTATGCGAACGGGTTATCATCATTAACTTTGGTAAAATCATTTACGACGGAAATTTTAATGCTTTGATCATGAAATATGCGAAAGAGAAGATTATTAAGATAACCTCAACTGAAACTATCTCGAAAAGCGCCTTGCTTGCATATGGAAGCGTAGAGGAATATGATGATGTGGCAGCATCGATACGCGTGCCGAGAGAACAAGTTAAAGAAATCGCTGCAAAATTAATCGCCTCCGATTTACCAATCGACGATATTATTATTGAAGAAGTGCCGGTTGATGACATAATCAGAGCGATCTTTGAAGGAAAATAAAATGAATTTAGCATATTTGAGTGATTTTTATAGAATGGCTAGGAAGAATCTTGAAGAAAAGGTTCTTTCTCTTCCAGATACCAAAATTATTAATTCGGAAACGGGAATTCTTATAGAAGAGCTATATAGAGGTAACCATTTTGAAATTATTGAAAAAGATTTAACTCAACAAGAAAAAATGTCTTTTCATAAAGAAATTAGAACAATTTCGGCAGAAGACAGAGATGAGTCATATAGAAATGAAGGAAGTATAAATTTTGAATACGAAATTATAACAATTGATTTGCCCATAAAAACAAATTTTGCTATTCATGATATTATCCAATATACGCCCTCCACACATTCTTTAAGCTGGTCGCCACATAGTTTAATATGCTCTCCTGAAAATATAGTTTTCAAAGTAGATATTAAGGGATATGGATTTAAATTAGATGATCAAGCTGTGAAGAATAAAATTGAATTTGAAAAAAATAGAAGAGATGAATGGATTTCTCGAGTTAATGCTGATATTATTAAAGAGAATGAAGAAGTTCGTGAACACATTGAAAGAATCATAACCTCAAGAAAAACAAAAGTTAAGGCAGATATTGACCGGATTACTGAGCTTGCAAAAAGCATGGGTCTCGGAGAGCCGACAACAAATAGTATAAAAATAGAAAGTGAATTAGTAGATGATTCCGTGGCCGAAGAAAGCGAGACGTTTAAGCCTCTAAAGTTTGATGTTTTTATCTCTCATGCGAGTGAAGACAAAGACTATGTAGGGGAATTAGCACAAGCTTTAAAACAAGCAGGTATTAAGGTTTGGTACGATGAATATATTTTAAAATGGGGAGATTCACTTAGGGAGACTATCACCCAGGGATTATTAAATTCAAGTTTTGGTATTGTTGTTTTTTCAAAGCATTTTTTAGGCAAGAAAAAATGGACAGAATTTGAACTTGATAGTTTATTTGCGCGAGAAGAGGGAACAAAAGTAATTTTGCCTATATGGCATAATATCTCCAGGGAGGATTTTCTTGATTATGATCCGGCATTTGCGAATAGAATGGCCAAACAATCAAATAAAGATACAATTGAAGATATTGTTGCCGATTTAAAAAAACTTATTGAAGAAACTGTTTAAATAATAAATGCTCATCACTTTACTCCTTATCATTATCCTCATCTACTCCGCCGTGCTGCACGAATACGCGCACGGTTGGATGGCGCGCCGCTTAGGCGATGATACGGCGGAACGAGAGGGGAGATTGACGTTAAATCCAATTCCGCACTTAGATATGATCGGCTCGATTATCTTGCCGGCGATTTTAATTTTAACTAAATCAAACTTTTTCATTGCTTGGGCAAAACCGGTTCCCTATAATCCGTATAACTTACGGGACAGAGTGTACGGAGAGTTAAAAGTTGCGGCGGCCGGTCCGATTACTAATTTTATTATTGCGATATTTTTAGGTTTACTTGTGCGCCTTATTCCGTTAACGTCGGGAACTAAAACGCAATTGGCCATTAGTTTTCTCTCCGGCAATAACGACGCTTTTCTTTCTTTAGTTTCCGGATCAATACTTTCGAGCGTTGTCGCAATTGCGATGATGGGTTGTATGATTAACTTAATGCTCGGCATTTTTAATCTTGTTCCGGTTCCGCCACTCGACGGTTCTAAAATCTTATCAGCCTTTCTACCACAACGAGGAAAAGAATTTTTTTATAGAATTGAACAATACGGTTTTATCTTGTTAATGATTCTGCTCTATCTAGGCGTTTTCGGCTTTGTCTTTTCAGCAACGCTTTGGGCCTTTACGTTTATTACGGGGTTGCAATAGTGTCATCCTGACGAATGTCAGGATCCATGATATCGTAATAACTAATATTCAACCAATTATGGGGTTTATAAAAGAACAATTTGAGAAAGAGAAGAAAGCCGTAAAAAAAATCTGGAGCCTTCTTTTGATAATATTAATTGCTGGCTTGATTTTGTATGGTGTGGGCGCATTATTTACCATATTATGGCCCATTGGTATAATGTTATTATTAGTAAGTGTTTATATTATTTATCGAAAAGCTAGAAAATAGTTTATAAGTAATCGCCTATGGAGGGTAAGCGATATTATGTTTATATTTTGACTAATGGTGTTCATGGTGCTTTATATACTGGAGTAACAAAAAACTTACTTCAGCGCATCTATGAACATAAAGCCGGAACACATGATGGATTTACGAAAAAATATGGGATTACAAAGTTGGTTTATTTTGAAGTTATAGACGGGATTGATGTTGCTATTAAACGTGAAAAACAGATAAAAGCCTGGCGACGACAATGGAAGATAAATTTGATTAATCAACACAATCCGGAGTGGAAAGATTTATATGAAGATATCATTCGCGCTTATTCGTAATAATAGATCCTGAAACAAGTTCAGGATGACACAGGAAAATAAAAAAAGGAGTCTTTGACTCCTTTTAATTTTGTGTAATGTACACAAAATGTTTATTTCTTCTGCCTTAGGGATATGGCCAGAACCTTTCTTTCATTGCGACTAAGTCGAATAATAGTCCAATGGCAGCGCCTCCTAACATCATAGCGCCGGGAACTATACTAGTACGTTCCCATTTGTTTACTGCGGACATAATCAGGCCGATAATCATGCCCAACACGAATCCCATTACCATACACATTGCATAACCTTTTTTCTAAAAAGTTAGTTTATATTTCCTTTTAATTTTGAGTGAACACTTATTTAAACGTTCTTTATTTGAATGTTCTCTTTAATTGGTTCTTCTTCTTTTTGATTATGCTTTGGAATAATATAAAACTTTAGAAAAATTATAATTAGCAAGAGAACCATTGATACAACAATGAGCCATCTGTTTAACCTCTTTAAATCAGGACGTGCTTCGCTATTAGTTACCACGTTTCCTCCGGTATGATGTTTTAAAATTTGTAATCAAATGCCGCTAAAACAGTTACAACTAAAGTTGCAAGAACGATAAAGATGATAAACCCGATGCAGAATTTTTTGCTATATGTATTATGTTCTTCTTCGCGTTCTTCTTTCTCCTTTTTTGAAAACTTTGCTGGCTTTACGATTCTCATGTTTTCTCCATTTCTAAGTTGTTATTAATAGTGCAAAAAATACAATAGCCAGGGCTATCCCGAAACAGTAGGCAAAAACTTTTGTTGTGGTTTCATCAATGCGAGCCGCTTCGTTTAGTATTTTGATATGATCCGGCTTCTTATCTTCTAATGCCTTGTTTAACTCTTTAAATGTCATATGAGCTCCTGTTCTTTTATTTGTAATGTTCAAAATTAATTAGCTATACAATAGTAAAATAAATATATTTTGTCAATTAAAAAAGAGAGGTGGTTAGGCCTCTCTTTAACAATTAAAGGTACATTTTAAATAACATGCTTGATAAAGTATATTGCCCCGAAGATCAATGAGATTCCTAGGACAGCTGCTATACATAAGCATATGGCAGCGGTTGCATCTAGTTTTCGGTGCGCTCTTCTGCTTTCTTCCTGAATTTTGAGTTTTTCTTCTGAGTCCATTTTTTACTCCGGGGTTATGTTTGTTTTATAATTTTTTTTCAATCTGCCTTCTTTAGTAAATATACAAACTAGTTTCTGTTTTTGTAGTATCCGAATCTTTAGCGGTGTTACTATAAACATGGTTCGCATTATTGGAAAGTAGATTTACCAATTCGGCATAGATTTGTTTATTCTGATCGGTATTTAAGGTTAGTTTAACAATAGCAGACCTGTTTCTTGAGTCCGTTCCTTTTTCAGGGACCCAGGTATTCACATACAAGGTATTGTTACTGTCACCAGTGTAAGTTTTTGAGATTACAATTGGATGCTTCATGGTGCCGTCAAGTAACCTGCTTTGAATACCGTCTTCACCATATACGTAAAGGTTAGTATTATGAATTACGATTTCGTTCCGTAATTTAGGTGTATCTGCTCCGCAACCAACTCCGTTTGTCATTATGAACGTTACAATAACAAATAGAGCAACTGTTGAAGCAATTTTAAACCACTTATTGTTAATGACCATTTTTTAGTCCTCCCGAACGTTTAATTTATTTATATTTTTATTACCCATATTATAGCACTTTAAAGAATTTATGTCAATATATTGATAAAAATGCTAATATTGGCATAAAAAATGATATAAAACAGGGGATATATGGGGTATTGAGTCGGAGTCGTTATTTATTGACTTATTTCCGTAGTTTTGGTATTCTTCCTTTTGTCCCCATTTTGGGGTTTTTAGTTTACTATGCCTACAATAAATCAATTACTTAAGAAGGGCCGAACCCGCCAAGCAACGAAGAGCAAATCTCCGGCGCTTAAGCTAACTTTGGATACCCTTCATCGCAAAAAGTCTATTACTATCAAAGGTTCTCCATTTAAACGTGGAGTTTGCCTTAAAGTAACGACTATGACCCCAAAAAAGCCTAACTCGGCTTTACGTAAGATTGCCCGTGTCCGTCTTTCTAATGGAATGGAAGTAACTGCTTATATCCCGGGAATTGGTCACAATTTACAAGAACACTCTATCGTCTTACTTAAAGGCGGAAAAACAAAGGATTTGCCAGGTGTACGTTATAAGATTATCCGCGGCGTTTAC
>CAYGIU010000036.1:0-7694 GCA_964350015.1 uncultured Gammaproteobacteria bacterium | reverse complement strand
ACTGAAAAATTGGTAATTGATATAAAAATAAAAACAAATAATTTAACGAGGGATAGTACATGAACACATTGAAATATTTATTCATCGGTTTTCAGGGGGAGCTAAAAGAGTATTCGTATCCTCACTACGGTGCGCTTATTGCTAGAAACCCGGTTATAGAAACGGATTCGAGTAATGCGCTAAGCGAAGAGTTCCCGCAACGGATTATTTCAGCGGGCTCGAATGTAGATATGCTTATGCTAGAAAGCGCCTATCATCGTTGGGGGAAATTTGGACCGGAAGGGGATTTATTGGAAGTAATAGGTATAGATGTTAACGGTGTTAAACGTTTTTATCTAACTAATATTTTCAACCTCTCTCCGCGCAAAGGAACGACAGCGGTTGATATAGTAATAATTCTTAAAGGCCCCTTAGGCTTTGAGAATATTAAATTAGTAGCCATCAAGCGTAAATACAATCCTTGTAAGGGACAGTTCGCTTTAGTTGGAGGGAAAATTGATATCAATAGTTTTGATATGGACTCTCCGATTCAGGCAGCAGTACGCGAGCTCAAAGAAGAAGTCTCTCTTGAACTGAAGGTCGCTCAAGCAATTGATGTTTCACCATTTCCGGAAAACGTTGAGATTAGTACTGAATTTTATAATGATACGATTCATGGCACTATGGAATACATCGGTACATTCCCCACGTCAGATCAGGAAAAAGTGGCCAGTTGTGGGGTTAAAAGAGTGTATCAAAGCTCAGCATTTCTTGTTACTTTAATTATTGCAAAAAAATGCAGCAAAGAAATGATTGGTGAGTGGTTAAAAGCAAGCGATGATGCTAAGGAACTTGTGATTGCCGATCTTGATGATATTTTGAAAGGTTTGGATTTTGGCTTTAAGCACCATGAAGTAATATTTCAAAAAGCGTTAGCACATTTGAAAAGATAAGTGAACTGGGCAATGAATCTATTGCCCCCTTCATAGAGTTACTTAAGACTTAGGTGACTCTTCAAGGAATGAACATTAAAAATAAAATTATATAAAGTGGAGAAAAATAATAATGAAAAATAATTTAGAAGGCCTTAAGATTTCGGTCTGCCAAATGAAAGTGATACCCGGCAAACCGAATCTAAACGCCGAATATATTATTGGTGAAATCCGAAAAGCTAAAAAGCGCGACATTGATATTATTGTATTTCCTGAAATGTGTATTTCTGGGTATGTCATTGGCGATATGTTTGAAGACGATTCATTTGTAATGGACGTTGTAAAACATAACAGCCAGATAGTGAAGGAAGCTGCACATCTTGGGATAACAGTAATTTTCGGTTCGTTGCAATGCGGCGCTTCATCACAAAAAGGTGAAGACGGACGTTTACGGAAGTTTAACAGCGCTATTATTGTTAATGATGGAAAAGCTTCAATGATTACTAAAACATTGCAGCCTAACTATCGAATCTTTGATGATGATCGCCATTTCTTTTCAACGCGGAAACGCAAAGATGAAGAAACGCAGTTTTCAGACTCAGAAACAATAATTTCTTCTGAAGAGTTTATAGAACCACGCAGTATCCAAACAAAGAATGGACTGGTTTTAATCGGCGTAATACTTTGTGAAGATATGTGGCATGATGATTATCCCTGGAACCCTACTAAAATTTTAGTGGATCAGGGTGCAGATATTGTATTTAATTTATCAGCATCACCATGGAGTTGGCAGAAAAATCGCAAACGTCATCAGGTAGTAAAAGACTTATTGTCTGAATCGCCTGTCCCGTTTGTCTATGTCAATAATACTGGAATCCAAAACAACGCAAAAAATATCGTTACTTTTGACGGCAGTTCTACAATTTATAACCGTCAGGGAAATATTGTTTTTGTTGTTGATCCGTATAAAAGCGGTACGAAGGATTTTAGTTATTCCGAAGATGCTATTTCTCTTAACGAAGAAAAGACTGATGATACTATAGAATTATTCAATGCACTCTCATGTGCGGTTGGAGAATTTCTTCTGACATTGCCTCCGGCAATGCGCAAGATTGTCATTGGTTTAAGCGGCGGAATTGACTCAGCGGTTGACGCGACATTACTTGCATATCTTGCAGGTAAAGAAAACGTTATCGCTATCAATATGCCTTCTGAATATAATTCAGAGGAAACTAAAAGCATTGCAAAACAAATTGCTGAAAATCTTGGTATTCAATACGAAGTTCGTCCAATTCAAAAGATTGTCGATGAAATTTGTAGAACTACCGGCACAAAAAAAGATAGCTTAAGTTATGAAAATGTTCAGGCCCGTGTTCGTATGGAAGTTCTTGCGGCGCGCGCTCAGGATGTTGGCGGTCTCTTTTGTGCAAATGGCAATAAAGTTGAATTTGCTTTCGGTTATGGAACTATGTACGGCGATATTGCCGGTTTTATGGCTCCATTAGGCGACCTGCTTAAACGGGAAGTCTATCAAATTGGAAAATATTTGAATGACCTGATGGGAAAAGAAATGATTCCGGAATCTTGTTTTAAAATTAAGCCGTCGGCTGAATTAAAAAACGCGCAAGTTGATCCGTTCGATTACGGCGACTTGAACGAAAACGGATATCATGACGAAATGGTGCGAGCTTTTGTTGAATTTCGCAAAAACCCCGAATGGTTTTTGGAGAATTACATTAATAAAACCTTGGAAAAGGAATTACGCTTAAGAAACGGTAAGCTTATTGAGTTGTTCAAAACGCCGCTTGATTTTGTAAAAGATCTCGAACGTTGTTGGCTACTCTATTGCAGAGCTGTTATGAAGCGTCATCCGGCTCCAACTATTCCGATAATGAGCAAGCGCTCTTTCGGTTTTGACTTAAGAGAATCAATGTTATCTGCATATTTTACGATGCGTTATAACGATTTAAAAAAATTGATTCTTTCAAAATCGGTTGATAAGAAACGCATTGCTGTTTTCGGCGGAAGCTTTAATCCACCGTGCAAACATCATGAAGCTATTGTTGAAACATTAGTAAATACCTTTGATTTGGTTATTGTTGTGCCTTGCGGAACAAGCAGGCCGGACAAGCAATCAGTTAAAGAAGCAACTAATGAAGACAGAAGTGAAATGGCACGCTTAGCCTTTGATTCAATACCAAAGGTTCGGCTAGATTTGTATGATATGGAGAACGATACTTATACGCCGACGTATTTATTACAGGAGCGATATGAAAAAGAATTTCCTGAAGCGGAGATATGGCATGTTGTGGGCGGCGATATTGTTGTTCACGGCGGCGCCAACGAATCGGAAATTCATCGCGTCTGGAAGCATGGCAAGGATATATGGAATGAACTGAATTTTGCAGTTATCCATCGTCCGGGTTATGAATTAAAAACAGGCGATATGCCTCCGTTCTCAACTCAAATTGAAATTCCAGAAATTTACGGCTCGGGTACAATGGTTCGTCAGTGTTTAAAACATGGCAAAGCCATTAACGAGTTAGTGATTCCGGAAATTGAAACCTATATCAGAGATCATAATCTCTATCTGGAAACAGAAGGGAAGGAAAATAGTAATGTCTAAGATACTTCAGTTTAAAGAAACACTTGCTGAAATTAAAAAATTAGCAGGACAAAGCATTAAACCATTAGTAATAGCAATCGCCGGGCCAACATGTGCCGGCAAAAGCTATCTGGCAAATAAATTGCAAGAGCAACTTGGCCCAGGAATGAGTTCATTACTTTCTTTGGATAGTTATTTCAAAGATAAAAATGATAACACATTACCCAAGCTTGGCGGTCAAGCAATTTTTGATGAGCCCGGTTCTTATAAACACAGGAATTTTCGTTTGGCAGTGCAACAACTGTTACTTGGAACAGCAGTCTGGGTTCCATTGTATGATTTAGAACAAAATGAATGTACTGATCATGCAATAGAGTTGAAATCTGCACAGCTTATTATTGCCGAAGGGCTGTTCTCAATAGATTTCTTAAAAAGTTCTAAAAACCTTATTAAGATGTATATTGATATTGATAAAGAACTTGCTTTACGGCGCCGCATTAGACGTGATGTTAAGCTTTATCAGGTTAGACCTGAAATAGTAAAGCATCACTTTGAATTGCGGGTATGGCCAAGAGTTGAGCAATATATACTTCCGCAAAAACAAATAGCAGACTACATAATTAAAAGTAATTAATATAGTAAAGGAGAAAATACATGGAGCTTAAAAAATTACAGGAAGTATATACACGCCTTCAAGAGGCCGTGTGTCCTGAAGATTTTTTCGGCGAACTTATCGGCTCTGAAGAAGAGCAGATGGAACAACTTAAGAAAATATACCGTCCTTTAGTGAATGATATTTATCCTGATTTTTATATAGATCAGGGCAAGGCAGTTCGCGAAATGGCTACAGACGCCACCGGTATGCTTAATGACCTAAACGATAAGGCAACAGAAAAGATAAAGAATGGAAGCTACGGACAGCGTACAGCCGATACCGGCGCATCAATCTTTAAATTTGCAACCGCTAAACGCGAATATATAATTCGTAGTACGGTTGCCGAAGGAGATGTCTCAATGGTGTACAGCGGTACCTGCAGTGGATTTGAAGGATCAGAGAGCAATGTTGTTTTCAAGCTTGTTAAAGAAATAACTGACAATGACTTGGCAATGAATGAAATAAAGATTTTAAAATTATTTCAATCTGAACCAGGTCCCCAAAGTAAACATCTTCCATTTTTGCTAGATACATTTAAAAATGATACCCAGCAAATTGGAATTATTCTGCGTTACTTTGACGGCTTTGATATGCATTCCATACGGGAGAAATACCCCCAGGGTGTTGACCCAAAGCATGCCGCTTGGATGTTGGGACGTTTATTAAGCGTTGTTGGATACAGTCATAGTCAGGGGATTATTCATGGGAATATTGAACCGAGCCATGTCTTAATACGACCGCGTGATCATAATATTATGTTGTTTGGTTGGAGCTACGGCGTTGTTAGTCCGAAAAGTTCTGGTGATCAGTATAAGACTTTTAATGAGATATACGGAGCCCCGGAAATTCCTAACAAGCCTTCGCCAAATCCATCATCGGATATTTATTCCATTGCTAAAACAATGATATATGTATTAGGTGGTGATCCGGCGAATAACACAATGCCCTCATCAGTTCCCAAGAAATTTCAGTTATTGCTTCAGGCAATGGTTTTACGAAGCCCCTTGCAACGTTTGCAGGATGCCTGGAAAATATATACTGACGTAGCTCAGCTAAGAAATGAGCTATGGGGAAAACATGAATTTATTGAATTCAAAATGTAACATTTCATTATTATAAAAATAAATTAAAATAGAAAGCAGGGTACCACAGTGGGTGGTGGATTTTATGAAAATGATGTTTCTCAGGAGAGAACAGACAATACGCGCTCTCAGTTTGAGAACGCTGCAAGAAGAGACAGCACAGGCCAGCGTACAATTCACGCTGACTTGAATATAAAAGGCAAAGAACGGGAATGCCGCGATTCAGCGGAACACCCGGAAACAGTGCCAATTGTTATTGTTACTGATATAACATTATCACGCGGCGACGATCCCTACATTATTTATGAGAAGCTCCCGTTATTGATGGGACAGCTTCAAATGAAAGGATACATTGCCCATCCATCAATCAGCTTTGCAGCGGTTGGTGATGCTACGGACGGTGATAAAGCGCCAATACAGGTTGGACAGTTTGAATCAGATGAGCGGCTTGATCAAAGCGTTGCGAATATCTGGTTGGAACGCGGCGGTGGCGGAAGCGGACAGGAATCATATGAATTAATGGCTTATTATTATGCCAAGCATTCAATCCTTGATGCACTTGAAAAAAGAAATAAAAAAGGTTATTTCTTCTTCATTCTTGATGAAGGCTTTTATCCGAAGGTAAGCAAAGCACAGGTAAAGGAATATATTGGCGATGATCTGCCCGATGATATCCCGTCAATTGAAATATTCAATGAACTGCAGAAGAAATTTAACGTGTTCATTGTGTATCCAAAACAAAAATGGCAGGACAGAAAAGGACAGATTGATGAAGAAATCAGGAAGCGTGTTGAAGAAGCCGGCGGTATGATTGACGGGGTTGACGTAAGGGCTTCATTAATATGGGGCAACCGTAACGACCTTGATTTACACTGCATAACACCGGATGGTTCCCATATTTACTATGGGGATAAGAAGCATCAATATGGTGAACTTGATGTGGACAGAAATGTTCGCGGCGAGACAACCAAACCGGTAGAGAATATAAGGTGGCCTAAAGGTAAAGCGCCAAAAGGTCACTATAAATTCTTTGTACAGAATTATGCATTCCATGATCCATCAGCACCGGCAGCAACTCCCTTTAAGGTAGAAATAGAAATAAATGGAAAAATCCAGCACATTGAAGGGGAGACAAAACGTAATACTACTGGATCTTCAAGCGATGTTCAAATTATTGAGTTTGAATATGACCCAAATGAAAGACCAGTGGATACAAATTCTGAGCAGTATGCCGGTTATGATGATGCGCTCATTAAAACTCAATGGGGCAGCGTTATACCAAAAGAAAACATTCTGATTATTGAAGATCCCAGGGCAATTATCGATGTAATGATTGGTGCCTTGGCTATTATGGAAAACAGATCACTCGAAGATTTCATGATAGATATGCAGGGGAGAGGACAAAATCAGAAACGCATTGGACAGGTCAATAAAGCGTTACTCGGTCTGTCTAATGAAAAAAGTCTTACGGTTGTAGATACCGGATCACTTCCGGGATCAAACGGTAAGAACAGAGATACAAAAAATAAACGGATATAAATAATTAACCCAATTCCGGGGACGAGTTGCAAACAGCTCGTCCCCAAATTTATTAAAACGAAGATGGAAATTATTGGCACATTACCGCCGCCGCATCAATTTGATCAGCTGCGGAGAGTGGCTGAACATCCGCTTATCGATAGTGCTCGATTTAATATCGGCGCACGAACGCCAGATAGCCCAAAAGTAACTTTAGAGAAATTGCTTAAAGTTATGGACGGGAAAAAATTCTGGCTTGATATAAAAGGAAGACAGTTGCGTATTACTAAATGGGCTGACCAAAGATTCGGAGATATTGAGCTGAATCATCCAATACGTGTACAGCTTCCGGCGACGATATATTTTAGGGGCAATCAATCAAGTATTATCACCGCGATCACCGATAACAAAATATATGTTGACCCGGATCCACCCAGTGCTTTAGGGGCCGGACAGGCAATCAATATAATCGGTGAAGGATTGGAAATTGATGGTTATTTTACAGAAGAGGATTTACAGTATATTGAAGCGGCAAAGGAATTAAACATTCATAACTATATGTTATCGTTTGTTGAAAAGGAATCTGACATTGCCGATCTTGTACAGCTTGATCCGCTCGCCAATATTGTTGCTAAAATTGAATCGCCAAAAGGAATGCAATTTGTTACTGATATCTTTCCTCATTATAAAGGGAAGATTCAACTAATGGCAGCCCGTGACGATTTATTCATCAACATTGGTCAAAACAAATTGGATATTTTACCGGCGCTTAAAACAATCATCACGCAAGATGAAAATGCAATAGTTGCTTCGCGAATTGCTACATCATTTGAAAAAGATGCAGTGGTTTCTCTCGGCGATATTTCAGACATGAAACTAATGCAGGAGTGGGGTTATAAAAGTTTCATGTTAAGTGACGGAAT
>CAYGIU010000035.1:640-7814 GCA_964350015.1 uncultured Gammaproteobacteria bacterium | reverse complement strand
TTTTAAAACTAAATCATATAATAAAAATGGAAGAAAAAGAGAAAAAAGAAAAAAATGGTTTTTCTGGAATCTCAAGCTTCTTCAGTAAACTCGTTAATAACGATGAGTATCTTGCTGAGCTTGAAGAGACTGAGAACCAAAAAAATTCTCAGGTATCTGATCAGAAGCCAAATAATCAGATTACCAACACCAAAGAAACTACTTACCCTGTTGTTAAAAGTTCAACTAATCAATTCTCCGCACCAAACATCTCACAGGTCCCCCCGGCCGCAATCGAAGAAACTCTTGGTTTGCTCTATGAGTATCTTGAAAGTATAAATATTCCTGGTATTGATTTTATGGAATTCTGGAACGCTATTGAAGCTATGGGTGGTCCAACCGCGCAAAATATTAAGTCAGCTCACGTAGCTTTGAATATTGGTGCCGGTGGCAACCTCACCCTTGGAATGCTCAATAGTACCGCTAAGGTCTATAAAGACAAGTTATCAGATATGGTCAGGGATAATATCTCTGCTGAGGAGAATGAGCGAGATGGATTGGTTAGACAGAAAGAAGATGAACGAACAACTCTCGCAAGTGAAGTTGAAAATTTGATCAACGAAATTAAGCAAAAAGAAATTCTTTTGAAGCAAAAGCAGAACTCACTTACGTCAATCGATATAAAGTATACCGGTAACATAAGCGCTATTGATCAAAGAATTTCGATCGGCCAGACAGCTCTTAAGACAATTAGAGCCAAGATGGACCAGGTTATAGATTCAGCAAATAAAGTACTTAAAACAACATAAATATCTTTGTAAGAAGATAGAAAGGGTAAAAAATGCAAAACAAAGTAGGTTCGACTGGAGATAAACTCATTCCCGCTAATGTATCTAGCACGTTACCGATATTTGATATATTGAATAACACGATACCGGCGAGCATGAAAACTCCGGAAGCGAAAAAAACCTTTGGTACAATTGCCTTTGGTGGCGTAGTGATTGCCTTGCTTTATGCTTTTATTAAAGCCTTGCCTTCACTTCTGAAACTCGCCGAAATGACCTTTATTTTAATAGGGTTTGTTATCGGAATTATCGTTCTCTGGAACTTGGCTCCCGGCATAATAAGGTTACTTAATAATGTCGGCAGAACATTTCTGGAGAAAGGCAACCGTGCTCTGAAAGAAAAATACGGCGTTGAATGGCTGAATATTGCTCTCAATGACGTAAAGGCTGTATATGAGCAGGTTAAGGCTCGTGTTACACAGGTCGAAGCTGTTGCGGTTAATATGGAGACAAATGCGAAAGACAAAGAAAAAGAAGCTGAAAAAAAGTTGAGCGCAATGAAAAAACTCACTGCTTCTGCGGCTGAGTTTGATCGCCAAGCTGAACAGGCTGAAAAGGAAAAGCATCATGACGATGCAAGAGAGTTCAGAAGGCAGGCAAATGAAACCCGTACTGACGCTAATATTGCAAAAGGTGAATTTGATGCGGCTAAGGAATTATCCGCCACCTACGCTCAATACGGTAATCAGTTTTACCGGGCATTAGATGTTCTGAAGGATAACGAATCAGCGGCTCGCATCTATATTAAATTGCTCACCTCGAGCATCCGTATAGTTGAAGATAAGCTGAAAGCTACCAGCAGAATGCGTGAAGCTACAGAAGGATTGGCCGATATTTTTGATATCACCAATAAAGCTGACTTTGAGATTGCTATGAATGCAGTCAAATATCAAATCAGCGTGAATGTAGCAAATATCAAGCGCAACCTTGAATCCGTTAGTCAAAATAGGCTGCAGGCCATTGAGACAACAAAATCACAGGGTGAACTTGAAGCGTATATCAAAGAAGTTGATACCGGTAACATGCAGAAACTTAACGTTAGCCAGATCGTTGACCCGGCTCATAAGCTGGCAGAAGGCGAAAAAGTTGACGGCGGTTTCAAGTTATTCAACAGATAATTAACTAATTAATAAAAACAAAAACAAAATAATAAATGGATAATAACACACCACAAAGAAGCTGGTTCAGCAAAAGAAGCAAGCTGATTCAGTCACTGATTATCGGAATCCCGGCTGTACTTCTTATCTATGCTGCTTATTCGTTCAACTTGATTCCGGGACTCTCAAGTTCGGAATCAAAAAATGTTGATAAAAAGCTAACTTCAGGTGACGTGGTCAATGATAAAACAAAGACCGTAATGCTTGAAGTGCCTGATATTGACGATCTGGAATTAGCAGATGATATACAGGCACCACAGATGCGGGTAATGAACTGGGTATGGTTTGGCAACGCTTCGCTCATTGGAGCAAATGGCGGACCAAATACTATGAAGAATTCATTGATGCATCAGCGCGGAGTTAACCTAAAGATGATAACAAATAACTCTGTTGCAGACATGAAAAGAGAGCAGCTTGCTTTTATCAGCGAGCTTGCCGGTGGAAATGAACAGCCTTCAAACGGCGTGCATTTTGTTACTATTATGGGTGACGGTGCACCGGCATATTTATCGGCAATGAACAAAGAAATCATTGAAGCGTATGGTGAAGAATATGCTTTGAAGGTTATCGGCATGGTTGGATCCAGTTTGGGCGAAGATTGCCTGATGGGACCTAGAGAATGGAAAGACAATCCTCAAACCATGAAGGGCTGCGTAATCAGTACAGTAATCGGTGACGGTGACTGGGTGATTGCAGTTCGTTATGGCTCTAGCATGCATGGTATAAAGGTTAACCCGGATCCTGAAACATATGATCCGGAGGCAATAAATTTTATACCAGCGCCTGATGATGACTTTATGAAGTCAGCGGAAGACGTAATTGCTGGAAGGACAGTTGAACTGAAAGAAAAAGATGCAAACGGAAAATTAACAGGTAAAAATGTTGTTAAAAAAATTCAGGGCTCTGCCACCTGGTTTCCAGGGGACAAGAAAATTGCCGAAAACACTAATCTTATAAAGATAGTTTCTACGGCTGACTTTCCTAATCAAATGCCTACAGTTATTGTAGGATGTGATAAATGGTGTCAGAAAAATAGCAAATTAGTAGTAGAATTCTTAAGCGCTGCTTTAACTGCTGCTAATCAGATTAAGCAGCATGAAGAATGGTTTAACTATGCATGTGAATTAGCTCCTAAGGTTTTCTGCGCTTCAGTTGACGATTGTTCTGAAACTGCAGAAGATTGGATGAGATTTGCGGTACCACGTGATTTCAAAGACAAAAACAGCAAAATTGGTAAAACAATGAAGCTGAAAAATGGCAATGTTGTCACAATTGGTATGATGAAAAACCAGGCAGGAGATGATGTTCCTATCGGCGGTACGCAGATGGCTAACTTGAATGACAACCTGAAGTATTTCGGTCTTAAGGGCGGCAATAACTACTATAAATCAGTGTATGATTACTGCACAGGAATTCTTGAGCAGCTAAATCCATATGGATTTATGGATAATGTTAAAACCATTACCCCGTATGACAAAGCGGTTGATATGCAGTACTTGAAAAGAGTCAATATTGAAAGCGCTCCAACACAAAAGCCTGATTACTCCCAAACAAGAGGTGAGGTTATTGGTGCTAAGGATTGGACGATTGAATTTGCTTCAGGTTCCGCTGAATTAACGGCTTCCGGCGAAGTTGCTTTAAAGGAATTATTTGACCTTTTGAATGCTACTGAAAATGCCAAAGTTGAAATCACTGGCCACACAGATGACCAGGGTGATGATGCCAGCAACATGGAACTATCCAAACGCAGGGCAGCGACGGTAAAAAAGTGGCTTATACAAAGATCAGGTAATACATTTCCAACCGAGCGTTTTAAGCTTGATGGAAAAGGTGAATCTGAACCAAAAGTAGTAGGCACAAGTGCTGATGCTAGAAAGCAAAACAGACGTGTGTTTATACGACTGATTCAGTAATACAATAAGTACATATTTAGAAATTCTGAGGCGTCCGGGAAACCAGGCGCCTCACTTTCTTTAACTTAAAAAGGTGGATTATTAATGAAAACATTAGGCAGTATACTTACTCCTTTTAGCGAAGTGAGTAAAGGAATGCGCACTATGCTATTTATGAGCACTATCGGCCTATTGATATCTGCTTGGGGATTATTTGTTCCGGAGAAAGGAACTTTATTCCCGAGTTTAACCGAAGTGCTGGAGGCATGGGTTGGATTATGGAAGAGCGGTTTATTTTTTCATATTCTTATGACCCTTAAGCTCATAGCATTTGCAACAGTTATATCATTATTCATTTCAACGATATTCGCCTACGCTTCGACGGTCCCGGTTTTTCAACCCTTAGCCGTAATCTTAACTAAACTTCGTTACAATCCTATCCAGGGTTTTACGTTGTTTATTATGATGTCAGTCGGTGGAGGAAGAAATCTTCAAATCGCGTTGCTCGTTATCTTTACTTCGTTCTATTTTATAAATAGTTTGAAGCATGTAATAGAGAGCATACCGGAAGAAGATATAACCAGGCGCCGAACCCAGAAGATGGGTAGCTGGCAGATCCTTTGGAAAGTCGCTATCAAAGACAGGGCTGACCAATGGGTAGAAGTTGTACGACAGAATTTGAGCATGATGTTAATGATGATAGTTTCGGTTGAAGCGATGGATAAGAACCAGGGAGGCATAGGCGCACTGATTGTTGATACAAACAGAGGCCTTAACTTTCCAAGAGTCTTCGCGCTTCAATTAACGTTATTGGCTATTGGAATCGGGATTGATCTTCTGCTTCGCAGAATTTACAATTCGTTCCCTGCTCAGAAAAGGAGCAGATAATTATGGTGCCAATATTTGAAAGAAAAGAAGCGCTTATCACTGCATCAAATATTTCCAAAAGCTTTGGTAGTAAATTGATATTGAGAGATATCGGCGTGGGCGATGAACCCTTTGTTATCTCTAATATAAGAAGGCCAGATATGCAACAGGGACAAACCGTTGCAATCATCGGAGAATCAGGCAGCGGTAAAACTACGTTCTTTAAATTGCTTTCCGGAATACTGGAGCCAAGCACTGGCAGTATAACCATCCCGCATTTTAAAGATGGTGAAGTACTTGAATATGTACCAATAAAGGCGGGTGACGTTGGCATGGTGCAACAAACTTACCCATTATCAAGAAACCAGTCAGTTTATCAAATGCTCTATGACGCCGCTCGACAGGGTTGCGTTCCGAAAAAAGAGCAGAAAGAAAAGATTGATGAATACTTGAATAATTGGAATTTATGGAACCAGCGGTTCTTATCAGCAAATGGTTTATCGGGCGGGCAAAGGCAGCGTGTTGCAATTATTGAACAGCTTCTTTGTTCAAGTCATTTTATTATTTTTGATGAACCTTTTTCCGGACTTGATGTTAAGAACATTGAAGACGTGAAGAAAAGTTTCAAAAAAATAACAACGACTGATGAAATAAATACAATCATCTTCTCAACGCACGATATTCATCTAGCCGTAGAACTTGCTGATTCAATTTATGTCATGGGATATGACAAGAACACTGAAGGCACTCGACTTCCCGGAGGAACAATCGTAAAAAAATACGACCTTAAGGATACTGGTTTAGCCTGGAGTGAAATATATACACCGGCGCATAATGAATTAGCGCAGGAAATTATTTCCATGATAAAGACACATTAAAAAATTGAAACGAAACGTTTCAGTTAAGACCCGCTTAAACACAGCGGGTCTTTTTTATTTTAAAAATAAAAACAGCCCTTAGCATGGGGCTAAAGGGCCGTTTTAGAAAACAAATACTAGTTCATCGATGGAGCCGACTTCTTGTCGCTGCAGCGTTCGCAATTGCGAGCTGTCGACAAATCATAGACGGCTGCCAAACCGACGAGGATGTAGACGATTTTTGCAATCGTCGCTCCCAAAATATCTCCAACACCCCAGTCAAAAAGACCGATGAGAAGCCAGTTAAGACCTCCGATGATAAGAAGAATATGGGAAACTCGGTGAAGCTTATTCATATGTGATCGAGTGTTACAATAAATGTGCACGACCGACCTTTCTATAAATAATTATACCATAGTTATTAGATGTATAGAGCCATTTTGACTTTTTAACTAATGTATGGTTTAATCTAATAAATAGTTCAAAAATTACGGAGGATAGTACATTGGGAAGAACCACAAAATCCGCAACATTACGCTTTATTTCTAGCCAACGCGGGAAACCCCCTCTTAAGACAATTCATAATTGTTTTAAGCAAATCATGGGGTCAGTTCCAAATTTCACAGAGCAAACCAAGCTTCGTGATATGGGCGTTGATTCATTGGACGGAAAAGAACTTGAATATTTATTGGAAAAAATCCACGGTAGCCCGGTTGACTTGGCTGCTGGCAATGAATCAAAGATTAATTGCATAAATATTGAGCTGACGATTGGAGAAATAATTCAACAAATTTCTCCGGCTCAGTTTGCACCAGCCACATGCTAGAAAAAACAATTTTTTATTAAACCCGATTTGAATAACAAAATCGGGTTTTTTAATAGCGCTTCGTGTGATATACTACTGATATACTGTATGGCAAGACGAAAACAGAAAAGCCCACTAGACTACATATCGTTACCGAATTTTAATTTAAATCCGGACGTTAAACGAAGCATTTTTATGGTGCTGATGTTTGTCGTATCGGTTATTTTATTTTTGAGCCTTTTAGAACTGGCCGGAACTGTCGGTCCCTATTTGGCAAATGCAATGAGCTGGATTGCTGGTTGGGCAAAATGGATTATTCCGATTTTGATTTTTGTCATGGCCATGTTAATGACCGGACGCGAAAAAAAGGAATTGGGTTTCTTGCATTACATTGGTGCCCTGTTAACACTGTGGTCAGTTGGCGGCTTACTCCATTTTTTTATTGAACCGTACGATTGGGAAATTGCTTTAGAACAAGGTAAGGGTGGTGGATATTTAGGTTGGACATTGGCGCTTATGGTTATGAAGCTCGTTGGATTTTGGGCCGGCATTTTAGTTTTACTTGCGCTTCTTTTTACTGGTTTGATGTTGATGTTCAATTCAACACTCGCGGCGTTGTTCGAGAAAGGTTCAACACCAGTGCGTTTAGTTTTTCACCCGTTTGCATTTTTTTTCCGTCGCGCCAAAGAATCTCGTTTAGCTCGGCAGTACGATGAACCAGCGGATGACGAAATTGCGGCCATTGCTGAGTCAGAAGAGATGGATGAAGGAC